>NZ_JBHYWI010000011.1:77811-118705 GCF_042751525.1 Kitasatospora sp. NPDC059408 | reverse complement strand
GCGGGGCACGGCGGGGGGGTCCACTCCCCGCAGGGGGCCGCCCGGTCCGGGCGGGGCGGCGGGGTGGCGAGGCGCGGCGGGGGCGCCGGGGGGGTGCCCCGCCGGCAGGGGGGCGGCCAACACCGTGGATCATCGGGCGCGCTACTGAAGGGGCAGGGGCAGGGCGTGGCGGAGGGCCTCGACGGCGTCCGAGGGGCCGTCGACGGTGAGGGTCGTGCGGGCGCCGCGGCCGTAGGTGAAGAGGATCAGGTCGGCCGGCTCGCCGGTGATGCGGACGACCGGGGCGCCGGTGGGGCCGGCGGTGACGGCGCGGCCGTCGGGGTGGTGGAGTTCGAGGCGGACGGGGGAGCGGCGGCCGGCTTCGAAGCGGGCGAGGAGGGGGAGGCGGCGCCACAGGGCCTCGGAGCGGCCGGGCGGGACGGGGTGGGGGGTCCAGTCGTCGGCCGCTCGCAGGACGTCCTCGGCGTGCACGAAGTACTCGACGGTGTTGGCGGCTTCGTCCGCGCCGGGGAGTGCGAAGAAGGAGAACACCGGCGGGCCGGAGCGGAAGAGGCCGACCAGCTCGTCGTACGGGCGCTCGGCGTAGGCCGACTGCACCCGGTGGGTCCAGCCCGCGAGGGCGCCGACGCGGATGCCGGGGGCCGCGTCCGCCCGGCGTTCGCGGATCACCAGGTGGGCGGCGAGGTCGCGGGTGGTCCACCCGGCGCAGAGGGTGGGGGCGTCCGGCCCGGCGGCGGCCAGGAGTTCGGCGAGGCGGTGACGCTCGGCGAGGGCGTGGTTCGACATGGCGTCACCTTAGAACGTGGTGGGCTCAGCGGAGGTGGCCGGTGAGCTTGGGGCCGCCCTGGCGGTTGCTGAGGGTCAGCGCGCACGTGTAGTCCCGCCAGCCCTGCTGGTAGTTGGCCATGGTCGGGCCGACCGGGCGGCCGTAGTAGGTGCGGGCGTCGCCCTGGCGGGCCTTGGCGGCGGTCTCGGCGGCCTTACAGCCGTCGAGGATCGCGAGGTTGATCTTGAGGTCGCCGGTGAGGCCCTCGGGCAGCTTGAGGTCGGCGATCACCTCGCCGTCGTGTTCGCCGGTGCAGGGCCGTTCCTCGGACCGGACGATCGCCGGGCTGAGCTGCGGGTGGTCGAAGCAGGTGCCGACCGGGAAGAAGGCGTACGGCGGGGTGGGGGTCGGGGTGGGAGTGGGCGTCGGGGTGGGGGTCGGCGTCGCGGTGGCCGTGGCCGTGGGGGTGGGCGGGGGAGGTGCGGCGGCCGGCTTCTTGTCGTCGGGCCAGAGCATGACGGTCCCCACCACCGCGAGCAGGGCGACGAGGACCGCCGCGACGGTGAGGACCAGGCCGCGGGACGGGCGCGGGTCGGCGGCTGCGGACGGCGGCTGCTCGGAGGTCATGGCCATGAGGATGGCCCAAACCGGTGCTCCGCGGCAGGTGGTTGGCCGAACTCGTCCCCCCATTGGGTAGGCTCCCGGGCGGCACGACACGATCCCGGGAGTTGGGAATGCGCGTCGGAATCACCGGACACCAGGGCCTGTCGGGCGGCATCACGGAGATGCTGGTCCGCGGCGACCTCTGGCAGCTGGTCACCACCTTCGGCTCGTACGAGCTCGTCGGCGTCACCTGCGCCGACGAGGGGCCGGACACCTGGTTCGCCCGGTCCGTCCTGGAGCACGGCGGCAAGCTGGAGATCATCGTCCCCGCGAGTGCGCCGCTCGTCGGCCGCGCCGACGACCACCACCGGGCCACCCGGCTGGAGCTGATGAACGAGGCGAACGCCGTCCACCGGCTGGCCGCGGCCGAGCGCGGGGGCCTCGGCGACGACACCGGGCGGGCGCTGGTCGGCATGATCGACGAGCTGATCGCCGTCTGGGACGGAGAACCGTGGGACGGCGAGCCCGGCAACGGGCCGGCCCGGGTGGCCGCACTGGCCCAGGAGGCAGGGCTGTTCGTCCACCGGATCTGGCCCGCCGGCTGCGAGCGGCCCCGCTGACCTGCCCCGGCCGCGATGCGGACGGCGCACCGGGCGCCCCGGCCGGGCTGACACAATGTCCCCATGTCCACCACACCCGCCGCCCCCGGCACCACCGCCCTGGACCCCGCGATCGCGGCCCGCCTCAAGCGCACCGAGGACGGCCTGCTGCCGGCCATCGCGCAGCAGCACGACACCGGCGAGGTGCTGATGCTCGGCTGGATGGACGACGAGGCGCTGCACCGCACGCTCACCACCGGCCGCTGCACCTACTGGAGCCGCAGCCGCCGCGAGTACTGGGTCAAGGGCGACACCTCCGGGCACGTCCAGGCGGTCAAGTCGGTGGCGCTCGACTGCGACGGCGACACCCTGCTGGTCAAGGTCGACCAGACCGGTGCCGCCTGCCACACCGGCGACCGCACCTGCTTCGACGCCGACGTGCTCCCGCTCGCCTGACCACACCAAAGCCTCCGACCCAGAAGGTGCCGCCCGCCATGGACCTCGAAGCCTTCCGCAAGCTCGCCGTCGACACCCGGGTCATCCCGGTCACCCGCAGGCTCCTCGCGGACGGCCTCACCCCGATCGGCCTCTACCGCAGCCTGGCCGGCGAGCGGCCCGGCACCTTCCTGCTGGAGTCCGCCGAGCAGGGCCGCAGCTGGTCGCGCTACTCCTTCGTCGGCGTGCGCAGCGCCGCCACCCTCACCGTCGGCCCGGACGGCGACGCCCGCTGGCTCGGCGCCCCGCCGGTCGGCATCCCCACCGGCGGGGACCCGCTGGAGGTGCTGCGCGCGGCCCTGGAGGCCCTGCACACCCCGCGGCACTCCGACGACGGCCTGCCGCCGCTCACCGGCGGCCTGGTCGGCTACCTCGGCTACGACGTCGTGCGCCGCCTGGAGAAGCTGCCGGACCTCAACCCGGACGACCTCGGGCTCCCCGAGCTGACGATGCTGCTCGCCACCGACCTCGCCGTGCTGGACCACGTCGACGGCACGGTGCTGCTGATCGCCAACGCCGTCAACCACAACGACCTCGCCAGCGGCGTCGACGAGGCCCACGCGGACGCGGTGGCCCGGCTCGACGCGATGGAGGCGGACCTGCTCAGGCCCGTCGACCCCGGGCTCGCCACCTTCACCCCGGCCGGCCCCGGCGATGTCCGCTCGCCGTTCGGCGGCGCGCCCTACCGGGCCGCGGTGGACGTGATCAAGGAGCGGATCCGGGCCGGCGAGGCCTTCCAGGTCGTGCCCTCGCAGCGCTTCGAGGCACCCTGCCCGGCCTCCGCGCTGGACGTCTACCGGGTGCTGCGCACCACCAACCCGAGCCCGTACATGTACCTGTTCCGCTTCCCGGGCCCGGACGGCGGCGCGGAGGGCGGCTTCGACGTGGTCGGCTCCAGCCCGGAGGCGCTGGTCAAGGTCACCGACGGCGAGGCGATGCTGCACCCGATCGCCGGCACCCGCCACCGCGGCGCGAGCCCGCACGAGGACGCGGCGCTGGCCGCCGAGCTGCTCGCCGACCCCAAGGAGCGCGCCGAGCACCTGATGCTGGTCGACCTGGGCCGCAACGACCTCGGCCGGGTCTGCGAGCCGGGCAGCGTCGAGGTGGTCGACTTCATGCACATCGAGCGCTACAGCCACGTCATGCACATCGTCTCGACCGTCACCGGCAAGGTGGCGCCCGGGCGGACCGCCTTCGACGTGCTGACGGCGTGCTTCCCGGCCGGCACCCTCTCGGGCGCGCCCAAGCCCCGGGCGATGCGGATCATCGAGGAGCTGGAGCCCACCCGCCGGGGCCTGTACGGCGGCTGCGTCGGCTACCTGGACTTCGCCGGCGACTCCGACACCGCGATCGCGATCCGGACCGCGGTGCTGCGCGACGGCACCGCGTACGTGCAGGCCGGCGCCGGCGTGGTGGCCGACTCCGACCCGCACGGCGAGGACACCGAGTGCCGCAACAAGGCGGCCGCCGTGCTGCGGGCGATCGCCACCGCCAATACGCTGCGGACGCCGGAGCTTTCGTAGCCCCACAGGTACGCAAGGGAGGCGGCCGGGATGTCCGAGGTGCCGCAGGACGAGCGGCGGTGGGTGGCCGTGCTCGCCGCCGCCGTCCAGATCGGGGACCAACTGGCGGGCCACGGAAGGGTGTTGTCGCAGGTCCTGATCGACTTCCGGGCCGCGCCCGGCGGCCTCGCCCCCGACCTGGCGGTGATCGCCCCGGGTGCCGCGCGGGGCGCCGGGGGGCGCTACGACGGGACGTCCGTGGAGGCCGTCCTGGAGGTGGCCGCCCCGGGCGGCGGCCACGGCGCGGCGGCGCGCGCGTACGCGGAGTCCGGGCTGCCGCTGTACGTGGTGGTGGACCCGGTGGCCGGCGTCTGCACCGTGCACACCGCGCCGGCGCCGGGCGGGGTGTACCGGGAGGCCGAACGGGTGCCGATCGGCAACGACCTCTTCCTGCCGCTCGGCGAGCGGACGCTCGTGCTCCAGACCGACGGGTTCGTGGTGGAGCGCCCCACCCCGGGTACGGCCTGAGAACGCGGCCGGGGGATAGTGGACGGGTGAGCGCTGACCAGAACCCCGTACCCGACACCGCCCCGGCCGCGCGGCCGGGCCGGCGCACGCTCGGCGTGATGCTGCTGCTGACCGTGCTGAGCGCCGTCCTGGTGCTGACCGCGGTCGGCCGGGACTGGGCGCAGGGCCGGGCCGGCACCCTGGAGGTGTCCGTCAGCGGCGGCCGGATCTCCGAACTGCCCGGCGGGCTGGCCCTGGTGGGCCTGGCCGCCGCCATCGCGGTGTTCGCGGTGCGCGGCGCCGGACGGCTCGCGGTCGGCGCGCTGACCCTGCTGGCCGGGATCGGCGTGGCCGCCACGGCGGTGGCCGGCGCCGGCGACACCGCCGCACTGGACGCCGAGGCGGCCCGCAAGCTCGCCCTGGCCGGCTCGACGGCCACGGAGGTCGGCCACAGCGGCTGGCCGTGGGTGGCGGTGGCCGGCGGGGTGCTGCTCGCCGTCGCCGGGCTGCTCACGCTGCGCTTCGGCCGCGGCTGGCCGGCCATGGGCAGCCGCTACGAGGCGCCCACCGGCAAGGCCCCGGTGAAGGGCCCGGCCAGGGGCCCGGCCAAGGGCGCCGCGAAGGGCGCGGACACCCCGGCCGACCTGTGGAAGGCGCTGGACCGCGGCGAGGACCCGACGGCCGTCTAGCACCCCTCCCCGGCCGTCCACTGTGACGCGATAGACCCGCCACCCGCTTTGGGCCGCCGACATGTGGCCCGGCACAATGGAACCCGTCAAACCCGCCGGCGGCCCCGCAGGCCCGGCCGGGCCCCGAGAGCCAAGGAGCACCATCGATGGCAGCAGCAGCACACGGCCACAACCCCGCCGCCTGGACCGGCGTCGTCATCTCCTTCGTCGGCTTCGGCATCGCGGGCGTCGCGATGATCCTGCCGTCGCCGCTGCTGGTCGTGGCCGGTCTCGCGGTCGTCCTCGTCGGCGGCATCGTCGGCAAGGCCATGGCGATGGCCGGCATGGGCAAGCAGCCGAGCACCAACGTCTACGCGTCCGTCCAGGAGCAGACCGAGGCCCGCGCCGCGCGCGCTGCCGTCGCCGCCTGACGACGACACCCTTCGCACTGCAGAACGGCGGGCGCCACGCCCGCCGTTTTCGCATCCCCGGCCCCCGCGCCGGGCACAATCGGGGGCGTGAACGCCGCCCCCGCCGCCTCCGCCCCGCCGCCCGTGCTGCGGCGGATGGGCCCGCCGCTGGCCGCACTGGCCGCCGCGGCCGTGCCCGCCGTGTACGTCTCCGTGGTGGACCCGAACGCACCCGGGCACTACCCGACCTGCCCCTTCCTGGCCGCGACCGGCTGGTGGTGCCCCGGCTGCGGGGGACTGCGCTGCGTCCACGCGCTGGCCCACGGGGACTTCACCGCCGCGCTGCACGACAACGCCGTCGCGGTGCTCCTGTTCGCCGTCCTGGCGCTGATGTGGCTGCGCTGGGCCTGGGCCGCGCTGACCGGCGGCCCGGTGCCGCGGATGTCGGTCGGGGCGCGCCGCTGGGCGCTGATCGGACTGCTGGTGCTGGTGTTCACCGTCGTGCGCAACCTGCCGGTCGGGGCGGGGCTGGCTCCGCCGCTGGTCTGAGCCGGGGAGCCCGGTCCGGGCCGGGGGCGCCCGGCCCTGGGTGGAGAAGCGGTGAAGTCGCAGTTGAGAGCCGCCGCAAGGGGCGTCCGGTCCGCGAGACGCGCGCCGGGCTGATGCGGTTCGCGCCCCCGGGTGCCGATACCATCGAAGAGCCGACGGGCCTCTGTCCGACGGCTACCGGCTAGCTGAACTAGCAGAAACGATGGGGGCACTGCGCCGTGAGTGAGCGGAGCGACCGAACCATTGACAGGTGCGTGTTGCGCGATGCGCCTGCCGAGCGCAGCGAGGTGGACGCATGAGTGTGCTCGACACGATCATCGAAGGGGTCCGCGAGGACCTCGCCGAGCGGCAGGCCCGGGTCTCCCTGGACGAGCTCAAGGAGCTCGCCGCCAAGGCTCCGGAGGCCAAGGACGGCGTCGCCGCCCTCAAGGGCGACGGGATCCGGGTGATCTGCGAGGTGAAGCGCTCCAGCCCGTCCAAGGGCGCCCTGGCCGCGATCGCCGATCCGGCCGCCCTGGCGGTCGACTACGCGGCCGGCGGCGCCGCCGCGATCAGCGTGCTGACCGAGCAGCGCCGCTTCGGCGGGTCGCTGGCCGACCTCGACGCGGTCCGCGCGGCGGTGGACACCCCGCTGCTGCGCAAGGACTTCATCGTCACCGCCTACCAGCTGTGGGAGGCCCGCGCGCACGGCGCCGACCTCGCGCTGCTGATCGTCGCCGCCCTCGACCAGCCGGCCCTGGTGTCGCTGATCGAGCGCGCCGAGTCGATCGGCCTCACGCCGCTGGTGGAGGTGCACGACGAGGAGGAGATCAAGCGCGCGGTGGACGCCGGGGCGCGGATCATCGGCGTCAACGCCCGCAACCTGAAGACGCTGGAGGTCGACCGCGACACCTTCGGCAACGTCGTCCACGCGATCCCGGACGGCATCGTCAAGGTCGCCGAGTCCGGCGTGCGCGGCCCGCTGGACGTCATCTCCTACGCCAACCTCGGCGCCGACGCGGTGCTGGTCGGCGAGTCCCTGGTGACCGGCAAGGACCCGCGGGCCGCGGTCGCCGACCTGGTCGCCGCCGGGGCCCACCCGGCCGTGCGGCACAAGGACTGAGCGCAGCAGATGAAGATCGCCACCCGTCTCGCCCCCGGCTGCCGCCCGCGCGGCTGCCGCGCGCCCGCGCGCCGGGTGCTGGGGCGGCGGGTGCGCTACGTCATCGGCTGCGAGCCCGGGCAGGTGCCCGGCCGGCGATGGCGCGGGACGCTCGGCTGATCACCGGCCACGAGACGTCACTGTCGTCATCTCCCCAAGGGAAACCACCATGTCCGACAAGGACCACCAGTCCGGCGCGCACGTGCCGGACGCCCGCGGCTACTTCGGCGCGTACGGGGGCCGCTTCATCCCGGAGGCGCTGGTCGCCGCCGTCGAGCAGGTCGCCGAGGAGTACGAGAAGGCCAAGACCGACCCGGCCTTCACCGCCGAGCTCGACGCCCTGCTCAAGGACTACACGGGCCGTCCGAGCCCGCTGACCGACGTGCACCGCTTCTCCGCCGAGGCGGGCGGCGCGCGGATCCTGCTCAAGCGCGAGGACCTGAACCACACCGGCTCGCACAAGATCAACAACGTGCTGGGCCAGGCGCTGCTCACCCGCCGGATGGGCAAGACCCGGATCATCGCCGAGACCGGCGCCGGCCAGCACGGCGTGGCCACCGCCACCGCCTGCGCGCTGTTCGGCTTCGACTGCACGATCTACATGGGCGAGGTCGACACTCAGCGCCAGGCGCTGAACGTCGCCCGGATGCGGATGCTCGGCGCCGAGGTGGTGGCCGTCAAGTCCGGCAGCCGCACCCTCAAGGACGCCATCAACGAGGCGTTCCGCGACTGGGTCGCCAACGTCGACTCCACGCACTACCTGTTCGGGACCGTCGCCGGGCCGCACCCCTTCCCGATGATGGTCCGCGACTTCCACCGCGTCATCGGCGTCGAGGCGCGCGAGCAGGTCCTCGACCGCACCGGGCGGCTGCCCGACGCCGTCGTCGCGTGCGTCGGCGGCGGCTCCAACGCGATGGGCATCTTCCACGAGTTCATCCCGGACGCCGGCGTGCGCCTGATCGGCTGCGAGGCGGCCGGCGAGGGCGCCGAGACCCCCAGGCACGCGGCCACCCTCACCAAGGGCGACCCCGGCGTGCTGCACGGCTCGCGCACCTACGTCCTCCAGGACGAGGACGGCCAGACCATCGAGTCGCACTCCATCTCGGCCGGCCTCGACTACCCGGGCGTCGGCCCGGAGCACGCCTGGCTCAAGGACACCGGACGGGCCGAGTACCGCCCGGTCACCGACGACGCCGCGATGCAGGCGCTGCGCCTGCTCTCCCGCACCGAGGGCATCATCCCGGCCATCGAGAGCGCCCACGCGCTGGCCGGCGCCCTGGAGCTCGGCCGCGAACTCGGGCCGGAGGCCACCATCCTGGTCTCGCTCTCCGGGCGCGGCGACAAGGACATGCACACGGCGGCCCAGTACTTCGGCCTGTACGACGAGCCGGCCGGCGACGCGGCCGACGGGGGTAAGTGACATGGCGAACAAGCTCAGCGCCGGCAAGCTCAGTGGGCGTCTGGCGGCGGCCAAGGCCGAGGACCGCGCCGCGCTGATCGGCTACCTGCCGGCCGGCTTCCCGACCGTCGACGGCGGCATCCGGGCGATCGGGGCGCTGGTCGAGGGCGGCTGCGACGTCGTCGAGGTCGGCCTGCCGCACTCCGACCCGGTGCTGGACGGGGCCGTCATCCAGACCGCCGACGACATCGCCCTGCGCGGCGGCGTGCGGATCAAGGACGTCCTGCGGACCGTCCAGGAGGTCGCCACCGCGCACCCGCGGGTGGCGGTGCTGGTGATGACGTACTGGAACCCGGTCGACCGCTACGGCGTGGCCCGCTTCGCCGCCGACCTGGCGGCCGCCGGCGGGGCCGGCTGCATCCTGCCGGACCTGCCGGTCGAGGAGTCCCGGGAGTGGCGCGAGGCGGCGGACGAGCACGGTCTGGACACCGTGTTCGTGGTCGCCCCCAGCAGCAAGGACGAGCGGCTGGCCGAGGTCACCGCGGCCGGCAGCGGGTTCGTGTACGCCGCCGCGGTGATGGGCGTGACGGGCACCCGCAGCGCGGTCGGCTCGCTCGCCGAGGACCTGGTCGCCCGCACCCGGGCCACCACGGACCTGCCGGTCTGCGTCGGGCTCGGCGTCTCCACGCCGGAGCAGGCGGCCGAGGTCGCTGCCTTCGCGGACGGCGTGATCGTCGGGTCCGCGTTCGTGAAGCGGATCCTGGAGGCGGACGGCGACGAGCCGGCCGCGCTCGACGCCGTCCGCGCCCTGGCCGGCGAACTGGCGCAGGGCGTGCGGCGACGCTGACGCGCTGACCGATAGGGACGGCTGACGGCCCGTCGCTCCTGGGGGAGCGACGGGCCGTCGGCTTTGGGGCGGGAGACGGGGGTCATCGGCCTTTCGGATGAGGGTGACGCGTCATCGGATGTCCGCCGGCAACCCGAACGGGTGAACACTGGCGGGCACACGCATCAGCCGCGATTGACGGGCGTTGAGTGGAGGGACGAGTGCACGAACGACGTGCACGGGGGCGAGCGAAGGGGTGAGCCGGTGAGGTGTTTCCACCGAGCCGTCCTGCTGCGGGCGGCGGCGGCCGCCCTGGCCCTCGGCGCCGCCGTCGGGGCGCACTCCGAGGTCGGGCACGCGCTGGCCAGGGCCGCCGTCGAGCGGGCCGAGCGGGACGCGTCCGTGTGCGCCGAGGCGGCCCGCTGGGAGGCCGCCGCGCGGGACTCCCACCGGTACCACGAGAGCCGGACGGACCTCGTCGACCCGGGGCGTCCGCTGATCTGCCGGTAGCGTGCCGGGCCCGCCCCATTCGTATGACAGTTCGGGCGTAATCGGACGAGCCGTCACCAGCCGTCACTCATACGGCTTAATTCCTGAATACGGAGAAACCGGGCTTCATCCCCTACGGTTCGTCAGGAAGTGAACGATTTTCCCGAGGGGGGTTCCCTGATGGCCGGCCCGGCAGCGCAGCCCGGCGAATCCGTGTCCGCGGACTCCGCGCCGCCCGGGCGCCGGCCCGCGCCGGTGTGGACGCAGTGGGCCGGCACCGCCGTCCGGCTCGGGCTCGCCGTGGTGTGGGGCTGGGCCGGGCTGGCCAAGATCGCCGACCCGGCGGAGGCCGCCCAGGCCGTCCGCGCCTACGAGATCCTGCCGGAGGGGCTGGTCAAGCCGATCGGCTACGGGCTGCCCTTCCTGGAGCTGGCGCTCGCCCTGCTGCTGGTGATCGGCCTCGGCGTCCGGCTGGTCGCCGCCGTCTCCGCGCTGCTGCTGCTCACCTTCATCGCCGGGATCGGCTCGGCCTGGGCGCGCGGCATCTCCATCGACTGCGGGTGCTTCGGCGGCGGGGGGCACGTGGACGCGTCGCAGACCGAGTACCTGCAGGAGATCCTGCGCGACACCGGGTTCCTGCTGCTGGCCGGGTGGCTGCTGTGGCGGCCCCGCACCAAGTTCTCGGCGGACGGCTGGCTGACCAGCTGACCGCCCGGCGCCCACCACACCCCAACCCCCGACCGAGGTCCTCCCCGATGGATGTCAAGGCAATGAGCGAGAAGAACCGAGAAGGCAAGCGCACCGCCCGCGAGCGGATGCAGGCGCAGCGGGCGGCCGACGAGGCCGCCGGGCGGCGCAGGAAGAAGCTCATCGTCGGCGGCTCGGTGCTCGCGGTGATCGCCGCCGCGGTCGTCGTCGGCGTCGTGGTGCAGAACCAGCGCTCCAAGCCGGAGACCCCGGCCGCCGCCCCGGCCGGGACGGTCGGCGACAAGAACCTCGTCATCCCGGTCGGCTCCGCCGACGCCCCCTCCGTCCTCACGGTGTACGAGGACCCGCGCTGCCCCGCCTGCGGCATGTTCGAGCGCGAGTTCTCCTCGACCATCGACCAGCTGGAGGACCAGGGCAAGATCTACACCAACGCCCACATCGTCTCGTTCATCGACCGCGCGCTTCCCGGCAAAGGCTCCAAGAACGGGGCCAACGCCCTGGCCTGCGCCCAGGACGCCGGGCACTTCCGGGACTTCCACGACGTCCTCTACCGCAACCAGCCGGACGAGACCAACGACGCCTTCGGCAACAAGGCCGTCCTGCTCAACCTCGCCAAGCAGGTCAACGGCCTGGACACGCCCGCCTTCGAGGCCTGCGTCAACGACAACAAGTTCGGCGGGTGGGTGTCCGCGGTGCAGCAGGACTTCGACAAGTCCAGCTTCAAGTCGACCCCGACCGTGCTGCTCAACGGCCAGCCGATCTACCCGAAGAACGGCACCGAGGAGATCACCCCGGCGAACCTGGCGAAGTGGGTGGACGCCGCCAACCAGGGCAAGCAGCCCGGCACCCCGGGCACCAACGGGCAGACGCCGGCCCCCACCAGCGCCGCTTCGGAGGCCAACAACCCGTCGCCGAACGCCGGCTGAGCCTCCCGCGCCGCCCGCCGCCGCCGTCCCCTCCCCGTCCGGAGGGGGCGGCGGCCGGCCGTCGTGGGCGGCCCCGCCCCCTGTTGTTCGGTTTCTGTGACCCCTGGGGTGTCCGGCGGGGGCCGCCGACCCTGTAGCGTCGGAGCTGTCATGGATATCGCCTTCATTCCCAGCCCGTCGCGGGGCGTCCTCCACCTCGGACCCGTCCCGCTGCGCGCCTACGCCTTCTGCATCATCCTCGGTGTCGTCGTCGCCGTCTGGCTCGGCAGCAAGCGCTGGGTCGCCCGGGGCGGTGCCAAGCACACGGTCGGTGACATCGCCGTGTGGGCCGTGCCGTTCGGCCTCGTCGGCGGCCGGCTGTACCACGTGATCACCGATCACCAGCTGTACTTCGGCGACGGCCGCAACCCCTGGAACGCCTTCAAGATCTGGGAGGGCGGCCTCGGCATCTGGGGCGCGGTCGCGCTGGGCGCGGTCGGCGCCTGGATCGGCTGCCGCCGCCGGGGCGTGCCGCTGCCCGCGTACGCCGACGCCATCGCGCCGGGCATCGCGCTCGCGCAGGCGATGGGGCGCTGGGGCAACTACTTCAACCAGGAGCTGTTCGGCCGGCCGACCACGCTCCCGTGGGGCCTGGAGATCGCGCCCGCCCACCGTCCGGCCGCCACGCCCGACGCCGCCACCTACCACCCCACCTTTCTGTACGAGTCGCTGTGGTGCATCGGGGTCGCGCTGCTGGTGATCTGGGCGGACCGGCGGTTCAAGCTGGGCCACGGCCGGGCGTTCGCGCTGTACGTGGCCGCGTACACGGTGGGCCGGTTCTGGACCGAGTGGCTGCGGGTCGACGAGGCGCACGTCTACTTCGGCCTGCGGCTGAACGACTGGACGTCCATCGTGGTGTTCATCGGCGCCGTGGCGTACTTCCTGATCGTCGGCAAGAAGCGGCCCGGCCGCGAGGACCCGGCGAGCATCGACCCGGCCGCGCACGAGGAGGAGGCCGTGATCGCGGACAAGGCCGAGACCGCCAGCAAGGCCGAGACCGTGGGCAAGGCCGATGGTTCGGGCAAGGCCAAGGGGTCGGGCAAGGCCGAGACCGCGGGCACGGCAGAGGCGGGCGAGAAGAAGGCCGCCCCGTCCGAGAAGGTCGCCGGAGCCGGTGAGACCGCCGAGTTGTCTCGGCATGCGGACGATGAGCCGGGCGCCGAGAAGGCCGCCGCGACCGCCGAGAAGGCCGGCAAGGACGTCGAGAACCCGATCTGACCTGGGGCGTTCCCCGCAGTGAGGCCACCCTTCGCACCGCCTGCGAAGGGTGGCCTCAGTGCTGTTCGGACAGCCTTACTTTGCTGGAAATGCCCAGGTCAACCCGGCTACGTTCGAGTCAGACGAACGAAGACGGAGGGGCAGAACCGTGAGCGCGACCATCCTTGAGCCCGAGGCCGGGCAGCACCCCCGCATACCCGCGGCGGACCACCACCGGGACGTCAACGGCGGCTGGCTGCGGCCCGCGGTGTTCGGCGCGGTCGACGGCCTCGTCTCCAACTTCGCGTTGATGACCGGTGTGGTCGGCGGTGCGGCGTCCAACGGCACGGTGATCCTCACCGGCCTCGCCGGGCTGGCGGCCGGTGCCTGCTCGATGGCGGCGGGGGAGTACACCTCGGTGGCCTCGCAGCGCGAGCTCGTCCAGGCCGAGATCGAGGCCGAGCGGCTGGAGCTGAGCCGCAACCCGCACGGGGAGCTGGCCGAGCTCGCCCAGCTGTACGTCTCGCGCGGGGTGGACCCGGACCTCGCCCACGAGGTGGCCCGGCAGCTGTCCGCGAACCCGGACCAGGCGCTGGAGATCCACGCCCGCGAGGAACTGGGCATCGACCCCAACGACCTGCCGTCGCCGCTGGTCGCCGCCGCGTCCTCCTTCGTGTGCTTCGCGCTCGGCGCCCTGCTGCCGCTCCTGCCGTACCTGCTGGGCGCGACGACGCTGCTGCCCGCCATGCTGCTCGCGGCGGCCGGGCTGTTCGGCTGCGGCGCCGTGGTGGCCCGTGTGACGGCGCGCAGCTGGTGGTACAGCGGGCTGCGGCAGCTCGTGCTGGGCGGCGCGGCCGCGGGGGTGACGTACCTGCTGGGCTGGCTCATCGGCGGGCACGTGGGCTGACCCGGGGAGGCGGGCGGCGGGCTGTGGGATGACACAGACCCTTGCATGACTATGCCGGTGAATGCGTGACGTTCCGCACATGGCTGTCGCGCATGGCCTGGCCTAGTCTCACCATCCGAGCCCTGGAGCCGCAGATTCGCATCTGCGACGCGGCCCCGGGAAAGGATTCGCAGGCGACCTTGATCGCCTTGTGTGGCGGTCCGGTTTCGCCCCTGTTTCGGGCGGCCGACCGCCGGGCACAATCGTCGGGACGTGCACTGTGGCGCGTCCCTTCACCCACCCCGTGACCTGCGGATCCGTCCACCATGCGGACGAGGCATTCCGCTTCCCGGGATCTTGGGCATCATGTAACTTGCACGAAATCGTTTCACCGCATCAGGGCCAACGTCGTCCCTACGTGCACCAACTTGCCGAAAGACGACGACGGGAGAGCCGATGCTGTCTGCATCCATGCACTCCGCAAACGAGCCCCAGGCCGGCGCCGCCCGCCCGCCGTACGCGCTCGTTCCGGATGCGCGACCTGCTGCTCAGGGCCTGTACGACCCGCGAAACGAGCACGACGCCTGCGGCGTCGGTTTCGTCGCCACGCTGACCGGCATCGCCGACCACACCATCGTCGAGCAGGCGCTGACCGTCCTGCGCAACCTGGAGCACCGCGGCGCCACCGGCGCCGAGCCCGACTCCGGCGACGGCGCCGGCATCCTCACCCAGATCCCGGACGCCTTCCTGCGCGCCAAGGTCTCCTTCGAGCTCCCGGCCGCCGGCTCCTACGCCGTCGGCATCGCCTTCCTGCCGGACGAGGACGCGGCGGCCGCCGCCGCCGTCGCGCAGATCGAGGCCATCGCCGCCGAGGAGGACCTCACCGTCCTCGGCTGGCGCGACGTGCCCGTCACCCCCGACCTCCTCGGCGCGACCGCGCGCAGCGTGATGCCCCGCTTCCGCCAGGTCTTCCTGTCGCACGCCGGCAAGGCCGGGGTCGAGCTCGACCGGATCGCCTTCGTCGTCCGCAAGCGCGCCGAGCGCGAGGCCGGCGTCTACTTCCCGTCGCTGTCCGCCCGCACCATCGTCTACAAGGGCATGCTGACCACCGGCCAGCTGGAGCCCTTCTTCCCCGACCTGTCGGACCGCACCTACGCGTCCGCCATCGGCCTGGTGCACTCGCGGTTCTCCACCAACACCTTCCCGAGCTGGCCGCTCGCCCACCCGTACCGCTTCGTCGCGCACAACGGCGAGATCAACACGGTCAAGGGCAACCGCAACTGGATGCGCGCCCGCGAGTCCCAGCTCGCCACCGACGTCATCCCCGGCGACCTGAGCCGGATCTTCCCGGTCTGCACCCCGGACCACTCCGACTCGGCCTCCTTCGACGAGGTCCTGGAGCTGCTCCACCTCGGCGGCCGGTCGCTGCCGCACTCGGTGCTGATGATGATCCCGGAGGCGTGGGAGAACCACGCCACCATGGACCCGGCCCGCCGCGCGTTCTACCAGTACCACTCCAACCTCATGGAGCCCTGGGACGGCCCGGCCTGCGTCACCTTCACCGACGGCACCCGGATCGGCGCCGTGCTCGACCGCAACGGCCTGCGCCCGGCCCGCTACTGGGTCACCGAGGACGGCCTGGTCGTGCTCTCCTCCGAGGTCGGCGTCCTCGACCTCGACCAGCAGAAGGTCGTCCAGAAGGGCCGCCTCCAGCCCGGCAAGATGTTCCTGGTCTGCCTCAACGAGAACCGGATCGTCCCGGACGAGGAGATCAAGGCCGGCCTGGCCGCCGAGCACCCCTACGAGGAGTGGGTCACCGCCGGGCAGATCCAGCTCGCCAAGCTCCCCGAGCGCGAGCACATCGCCCACACCCACGCCTCCGTCACCCGCCGCCAGCAGACCTTCGGCTACACCGAGGAGGAGCTGCGGGTCATCCTCGCGCCGATGGCGAAGACCGGCGCCGAGGCGCTCGGCTCGATGGGCACCGACTCGCCGATCGCCGCGCTCAGCGAGAAGCCGCGCCTGCTCTTCGACTACTTCGTGCAGCTCTTCGCGCAGGTCACCAACCCGCCGCTGGACGCCATCCGCGAGGAGCTCGTCACCTCGCTGCTCAGCAACCTCGGCCCCGAGGGCAACCTGCTGGCCGCCGAGGCCGCCGCCTGCCGCTCGGTCGGCATCACCTTCCCGGTGATCGACAACGACGAGCTGGCCAAGCTCGTCCACATCAACGCCGACGGGGACCAGCCCGGCCTCAAGGCCGTCACGCTGTCCGGCCTCTACAAGGTCGCCAGCGGCGGCGAGGGCCTGGCCGCGCGCCTGGCCGGGATCGCCGCCGAAGCCGACGCCGCGATCGCCGACGGCGCCCGCATCATCGTGCTCTCCGACCGCCACTCGGACGCCGAGCACGCCCCGATCCCCTCGCTGCTGCTCACCTCCGCGATCCACCACCACCTCATCCGCACCAAGCAGCGCACCCAGGTGTCCCTGCTGGTCGAGGCCGGTGACGTCCGCGAGGTGCACCACGTCGCGCTGCTGGTCGGCTACGGCGCCGGCGCGGTCAACCCGTACCTGGCGATGGAGTCCGTCGAGGACCTCGTCGCCCAGGGCGTCTTCATCCAGGGCGTCGAGCCCGAGAAGGCCATCCGGAACCTGATCAAGGCGCTCGGCAAGGGCGTGCTCAAGGTCATGTCCAAGATGGGCATCTCGACCGTCGCCTCCTACCGCGGCGCCCAGGTCTTCGAGGCCATCGGCCTCTCGCACGAGCTGGTCGACGGCTACTTCGCCGGCACCACCACCAAGCTCGGCGGCATCGGCCTGGACGAGATCGCCAAGGAGACCGCCGCCCGCCACGCCAAGGCCTACCCGGCCTCCGGCATCCCCGCCGCGCACCGCGCGCTGGAGATCGGCGGCGAGTACCAGTGGCGCCGCGAGGGCGAGCCGCACCTGTTCGACCCGGACACCGTCTTCCGGCTCCAGCACTCCACCCGCAACCGCCGGTACGACATCTTCAAGCAGTACACGGACCGGGTGAACGAGCAGTCCGAGCGCCTCATGACGCTGCGCGGCCTGTTCCGGCTCGACGCGCTCGGCCGCGAGGCCGTCCCGGTCGAGGAGGTCGAGCCGGTCTCCGAGATCGTCAAGCGCTTCTCCACCGGCGCCATGTCCTACGGCTCGATCTCCCGCGAGGCGCACGAGACCCTCGCCATCGCGATGAACCGCCTCGGCGGCAAGTCCAACACCGGTGAGGGCGGCGAGGACCCGGACCGCCTGTACGACCCCGAGCGCCGCTCGGCGATCAAGCAGGTCGCGTCCGGCCGCTTCGGCGTCACCTCCGAGTACCTGGTCAACGCCGACGACATCCAGATCAAGATGGCCCAGGGCGCCAAGCCCGGCGAGGGCGGCCAGCTGCCCGGCCACAAGGTCTACCCGTGGGTCGCCAGCACGCGGCACTCCACCCCGGGCGTCGGCCTCATCTCGCCGCCGCCGCACCACGACATCTACTCCATCGAGGACCTCGCCCAGCTGATCCACGACCTCAAGAACGCCAACCCGGCCGCCCGCATCCACGTGAAGCTGGTGTCCGAGGTCGGCGTCGGGACGGTCGCGGCGGGCGTCTCCAAGGCGCACGCGGACGTCGTCCTCGTGTCGGGCCACGACGGCGGCACCGGCGCCTCGCCGCTCACCTCGCTCAAGCACGCCGGCGGCCCCTGGGAGCTCGGCCTCGCCGAGACCCAGCAGACCCTGCTGCTCAACGGGCTGCGCGACCGCATCGTCGTCCAGACCGACGGCCAGCTGAAGACCGGGCGCGACGTCGTCATCGCCGCGCTGCTCGGCGCCGAGGAGTTCGGCTTCGCGACCGCCCCGCTCGTCGTCTCCGGCTGCATCATGATGCGGGTCTGCCACCTGGACACCTGCCCGGTCGGCGTCGCCACCCAGAACCCGGTGCTGCGCGACCGGTTCTCCGGCAAGCCCGAGTTCGTCGTCAACTTCTTCGAGTTCATCGCCGAGGAGGTCCGGGAGATCCTGGCCTCGCTGGGCTTCCGCTCGATCGAGGAGGCCGTCGGCCACGCCGAGCACATCAACTCCCAGGCCGCCGTCGACCACTGGAAGGCCGCCGGGCTCGACCTGGCGCCGCTCTTCCACGTCCCCGAGCTGCCCGAGGGCGCCGTGCGCCACTGCACCACCACGCAGGACCACGCGCTCGACAAGGCCCTCGACAACCAGCTGATCACCCTCGCCGAGGACGCCCTGGAGCGCGGCGAGACCGTCCGCATCCAGCTGCCGATCCGCAACGTCAACCGGACGGTCGGCACCATGCTCGGCCACGAGGTGACCAGGCGCTACCGCGGCGAGGGCCTGCCCGAGGGCACCATCGACGTCACCTTCACCGGCTCCGCCGGGCAGTCGTTCGGGGCCTTCGTGCCCCGCGGCGTCACCCTGCGCCTGGAGGGCGACGCCAACGACTACGTCGGCAAGGGCCTGTCCGGCGGCGTCGTCGTCGTCCGCCCGGCCCGCGAGGCCGCGGCCATCGGCAACGACGCGCAGAACCACGTCATCGCCGGCAACACCATCGGCTACGGCGCCACCTCGGGCCGGATCCACCTGCGCGGCAAGGCCGGTGAGCGCTTCGCCGTCCGCAACTCCGGCGCCACCCTCGTCGTCGAGGGCGTGGGCGACCACGGCCTGGAGTACATGACCGGCGGGCGGGTCGTCGTCCTCGGCGAGACCGGGCGCAACCTCGCGGCCGGCATGTCCGGCGGCATCGCCTACGTCCTCGACCTGCGCCCCGCGAACGTCAACGACGGCATGGTGGGCATCGAGGCCCCCACCGCCGACGACCGCGAGTGGCTGCGCGAGACCGTGCAGCAGCACTACGAGGAGACCGGCTCCACCGTCGCCGCCGAACTCCTGGCCGACTGGGGCAGCGGGGTCTCCCGCTTCTCCAAGATCATGCCGACCGACTACAAGGCAGTGCTCGCCGCCAAGGACGCCGCTGAGCGCGATGGCCTCTCCGAGGCCGAGACCACTCGCAAGATGATGGAGGCGGCACATGGCTGACCCCAAGGGCTTCCTGACCACGCCCAAGCAGCTGGCCGAGCGCCGTCCCGTGGACGTCCGTCTGCGGGACTGGAACGAGGTCTACGTCGAACGCAGCCTCCTGCCGATCATCACCAAGCAGGCCGGCCGCTGCATGGACTGCGGCATCCCGTTCTGCCACAACGGCTGCCCGCTCGGGAACCTCATCCCCGAGTGGAACGACCTCGCCTACCGGGACGACTTCGTCGGCGCGATCGAGCGGCTGCACGCGACCAACAACTTCCCGGAGTTCACGGGCCGCCTGTGCCCGGCCCCGTGCGAGTCCGCGTGCGTCCTCGGCATCAACCAGGACGCGGTGACCATCAAGAACGTCGAGGTCACCATCATCGACAAGGCGTGGGACCGCGGCGGCGTCACCCCGCAGATCCCCGAGCGCCTCTCCGGCAAGACCGTCGCCGTCGTCGGCTCCGGCCCGGCCGGCCTCGCCGCCGCCCAGCAGCTCACCCGGGCCGGGCACACCGTGGTGGTGTACGAGCGCGCCGACCGCATCGGCGGCCTGCTGCGCTACGGCATCCCCGAGTTCAAGATGGAGAAGCGCCACATCAACCGCCGCGTCGAGCAGATGCGCGCGGAGGGCACCCGCTTCCGCACCGGCGTCCACGTCGGCGAGGACATCACCGGGCAGCAGCTGCGCGAGCGCTTCGACGCCGTCGTCGTCGCCGCCGGCGCCACCACGGCCCGCGACCTGCCGGTGCCCGGGCGCGAGCTCAAGGGCGTCTACCAGGCCATGGAGTACCTGCCGCTGGCCAACAAGGTGCAGGAGGGCGACTTCGTCGAGTCGCCGGTCAGCGCCAAGGGCAAGCACGTCGTCGTCATCGGCGGCGGCGACACCGGCGCCGACTGCGTCGGCACCGCGCACCGGCAGGGGGCGGCCTCCGTCACCCAGCTGGAGATCATGCCGCGCCCGGGCGAGGACCGGCCCGGGCACCAGCCCTGGCCGACCATGCCGATGACGTACAAGGTCACCTCCGCGCACGAGGAGGGCGGCGAGCGGATCTACTCCGTGAGCACCACCCACCTCAGCGGCGACGAGGAGGGCAACGTCCAGGAGCTGCACCTCGTCGAGGTGGAGTTCAAGGACGGGAAGTTCGAGCAGGTCCCCGGCACCGAGCGGGCCATCCCGGCGCAGCTGGTCACCCTGGCCATGGGCTTCACCGGGACGGACGTGAAGAACGGGCTCGTCGAGCAGCTGGGGGTGGACCTCGACGCGCGCGGTAACATTGGCCGCGACGGCCGGTTCGCCACCAATGTCGATGGCGTGTACGTCTGCGGAGACGCCGGCCGTGGCCAGTCCCTGATCGTCTGGGCCATCGCGGAGGGCCGTTCGGCCGCCGCGGCGGTGGACAAGTACCTCGGTGGCAAGACCCCGCTTCCGGCCCCGATCCGGCCCACCGACCGCCCGCTCGTGGTCTGACGGTCCGACCGGCCCCCTGAACCCCCGGCACCGCATTGCCGGGAGCTCAACCCGCTGCCCCCGCCAGCGTCGTCGGGCCAATGCGGTCTCCTGGCGCTCGCCCCCTTCCCCGACCAGTTGGGGGGCGAGCGCCGACGCGTTTTCTGCGTGAAGTCTCTTCTGCCGCACGGTGGTTGGTGGGTTTCGGCCACGGGGTGGGGCGCGTTCCGCTTCGTCACGGGCGCAGCAGCAGGTCCGCCGCCCCGGTACGGGTGTACAGGACGGTGCGGCCGGTGCGGTGGCGGGCCAGGAGGCCGGCGTCGTGCAGGGCGCCCAGGTGGTGGGAGACGTTCGGGGCGGACAGGCCGGTCCGGGCGGCGAGCTCGGTGGTCGAGGCGGGGGAGTCCAGCTCGGCGAGCAGCCGGGCGCGGGTGCGGCCGAGCACGCGGGCCAGGCCCTCGGGGACGGGGGTGGCCGCCGCCTCCCACAGCGTCGCGACCCCGCGCGGCGGGTAGACCAGGGCGGGCTGCCACGGCGGGTTCTGCTGGGAGAACACGCCCGGCCAGGCGAAGACCGTCGGCAGCAGGACCAGGCCGCGCTCACCGTCCAGCCGCCGGTGGACGTCGATCCGGTGCCCGATCCGCAGGGTGTCGTGCTCCCAGGACACCCGCGGGTGCAGGTCCGCGAAGAGCGCCGCCGGGCCGCCCGCCGACATCTGCCGGCCGCGGCGCAGGACCTCCCCGTCGACGAGCCGCTGCATCCGCGGCCAGTGCGGGGCGATCGCCGCATCCCAGTACGCCCGTACCTCGGCCGTCAGCCGCTCCAGGCCGGCCTCCGGGTCCCGCGCCAACTCGGCGACCAGCGGGTGGAGTTCGCCGTCGAGCCGGCCGAGGTCGCGGCGCACCACGGCCGGGTCGGTGGCCGCCAGCACGGCCGTCTGCCCCTCGAACGTCCCGTCCGCGTCCGGCGGCACCGGGGTCAGGAAGTCCGGCACGTACACCGTCGGCAGCCGCACCAGCGCCGACAACAGCTCCCAGCCGACCCCCTCCAGCCGCTGCCGGGCCCCGCGCACCCACGGCAGGTGCGCGGCCTGCCGGCCCGGGTCCTTGAGCACCTCGACGCTCGTCACGACCTCGGTCAGCGGGGAACGGGCGAAGCGCGTGCGGGCCAGGTCCTGCGCCGAGAACTCCCAGGTCAGCACGGGCACCTCCGGTGAGGATTCGATCCTGGTGGAATCAGTGGGCGGTGGCGATCATGCCAGGGACGCTCGGTCCATGACCACCGTCACCGCGCCCCCGCTGCGCGACCGCCTCGGCCTGCCCGCCACCGCCGGCCGCGCCCGCCTGATCGGCGCCCACGTCATCGACAGCCTCGGCACCGGACTGATCCTCGCCTTCACCCTCGTCTACTTCGCGGGCACCACCGGCCTGTCCGTCGCCGCCGTCGGCGCCGCCGTCTCCACCGCGCGCCTGCTCGCCCTGCCCACCGCCGTCGCCGTCGGCCCGCTGCTCGACCGGTACGGCGCCCGCGCGGTCGCCACCGCCGGCAACGCGCTCTCCGCCCTCGCCTACGGCGGCTTCCTGCTCGCCCACCAGGCCTGGCAGATCGTGCTGGTCTGCCTGCTCGCCCAGGCCGGCCACGCCGCCTACTGGACCTCCAGCACCGGCCTGGTCGTCCTCGCCGCCGACGAGGGGCAGCGCCCGCGCTGGTTCGCGCTCGTCCAGACCCTGCGCAACGCCGGACTCGGCCTCGGCGGCGCGCTCGGCGCCGTCCTGGTCGCCGACGGCGGCGCCCTGCGGCTCCTGGTCGGGCTCAACGCGGCCAGCTACGCCCTCGCCGCGGCCCTGCTGGCCACCTGGCGGCCCGCCGGGGCCGCCCTGCCCCCGCAGGCCCGCACGGCCGCCTCCGGCGGCTACGGCGCCGTCCTGCGCGACCGGCGCTACCTGCTGCTGATCGCCGTCAACCTGACCTTCGTCCTCGCCTCGATGGTCCTCAGCGTGCTGCTCGCCGCCTACCTCACCGCCGGCCTGCACCGCGACGCGTGGACGGCCGGCGCGCTGCTCGTCCTCAACGGCGTCCAGGTGGTGCTCACCCAGAACGCCGTCGCCCGCCGGCTCGAACGCTTCCGCCCCACCCGGGTCGTCGCCGCCGGCGCCCTGCTCAACGCGCTCGCCTTCGGCCTCTTCGCCCTCGTCGCCGCCGCCCCCGGCTGGGCCGTCCTCGCCGGACTCTTCGCCGCCATGGCCGTCTACAACCTCGCCGAGACCGTCGCCACCCCCTTCCGCGAGGATCTCAGCGTCTCCCTCGCCGACCCCGAGCGGCGCGGCCGCTACCTCGCCCTCTACCAACTCTCCTGGAACGTCGGCCAGGCCGTCGCCCCCGCCCTGCTCACCCTGCTCCTCGCCCGCGCCGCCGCCCTGCCCTGGCTCTTCCTGCTCGCCCTCAGCGCCGCCGCCGTGCCCGCGCTGCTACGGCTGGAACGCACCGCCTGACGGACTGTTGTTCGTCGGTGCCAGATGGCAGACTGCGGCCGACGGCCGGGGGGCTGCGCGAGTGCGGAGGTTGACGCGATGAGCACGACTCAGGCAGGCGGAGGCGCGACGGTGCGGCGCCTGCTGCTGGGATCACACCTGCGCAAACTCCGCGAGGCCAGGGGCGTCAGCCGCGAGGAGGCCGGCTACTCGATCCGCGCCTCCGAGTCCAAGATCAGCCGCATGGAGCTCGGCCGCGTCGGCTTCAAGGAACGCGACGTCGCCGACCTGCTCACCCTCTACGGCGTCGACGCCGAACACGAGCGGGCCGGCGTCCTCGGCCTCGTCCGCGACGCCAACGCCACCTCCTGGTGGCACGGCTACGGCGACGTGCTGCCCCCCTGGTTCCAGAACTACGTCGGCCTGGAGGAGGCCGCCACCGAGATCCGCAGCTACGAGGTCCAGTTCGTCCACGGGCTCCTCCAGACCCCCGACTACGCCCGCGCCGTCATCGCCGCCGGCGGCCACGTCACCGAACCCGACGAGATCGAACGCCGCGTCGAGGTCCGCCTCAAACGCCAGGCCGTCCTCACCGCCGACCGCGCCCCCCACCTGCTCGCCGTCCTCGACGAGGCCGCGCTGCGCCGCCCCTGGGGCGGACCGGAACTGATGCGGGCCCAGATCGACCGGATGCTCGACCTCACCGACCTGCCCAACGTCGACCTCCAGGTGATGCCGCTGGGCTTCGGCGGACTGCGCGCCGAGGGCGGCGCGTTCACCGTGCTCGGCTTCGCCGAACCCGAACTGCCCGACGTCGTCTACCTGGAGCAGTTCACCACCGCGCTCTACCTCGACAAGCCCGCCGAGGTCGCCGAGTACACCGGCGCCATGGAAGGCCTCCTCGCCGACAGCCTCGGCGCCGAACCGACCCGGGAACTTCTGCGCTCCGTACGCCAAGAGCTTTAGTCCATCAGTACGATGAGCACCGATCAGATCTGATCAAAGGCGTTCCACACCGAACCGTGCCAGGCGCGATCTCCTGGGCACGCGTCTCAGGCACGAGAGGGATCGGATGTCGTACTTCTCCGAGTTGGCGGCGCAGTACATCGACGGCGAATGGCTGGCCGGCGACGGCTCCTGGGACATCGTCGACGTCGACCCCTACACCGGCGACAAACTCGCCACCGTCACCGTCGCCACCGTCGAACAGGTCGACCGGGCCTACCGCGCCGCCGCCCGCGCCCAGAAGGAATGGGCCGCCACCAACCCCTACGCCCGCCGGCTCGTGTTCGAGCGCGCGCTGCGCCTCGTCGAGGAGCGCGAGGACGAGATCACCCGCGCCATCATGGCCGAACTCGGCGGTACCGCCCTCAAGGCCGGCTTCGAACTCTCCCTCACCAAGGACATGCTGCGCGAGTGCATGCAGCTCTCCCTGCTCGCCGAGGGCCGCCTGCTGCCCTCGCCCGTCGACGGCAAGGAGAACCGCCTCTACCGGCTGCCCGTCGGCGTCGTCGGCGTGATCAGCCCGTTCAACTTCCCGCTGTTCCTGTCCCTCAAGGCCGTCGGTCCCGCCCTCGCGCTCGGCAACGGCGTCGTGCTCAAGCCGCACCAGGAGACCCCGGTCGTCGGCGGCACCCTCCTCGCCAAGATCTTCGCCGACGCCGGACTGCCCGCCGGGCTGCTCAACGTCGTCGTCACCGACATCGCCGAGATCGGCGACGCCTTCATCGAGCACCCGGTGCCCAAGGTCATCTCCTTCACCGGCTCGGACAAGGTCGGCCGCCACGTCGCCACCGTCGCCGCCTCCCACTTCAAGCGCACCGTCCTCGAACTCGGCGGCAACAGCGCCCTCGTCGTCCTCGACGACGCGGACCTCGACTACGCCGTCGACGCCGCCGTGTTCAGCCGCTTCGCCCACCAGGGCCAGGTCTGCATGGCCGCCAACCGGGTGCTCGTCGACCGCGGCGTCGTCGCCGAGTTCACCGAGAAGTTCGTCGCCAAGATCGCCTCGCTCACCGTCGGCGACCCCAGGGACCCGGCCACCCAGATCGGCCCGCTCATCAACCCCGTCCAGGCCGACTCCATCAACGCCCAGGTCGACCAGGCCGTCGAGGCCGGCGCCACCGTCCTCCTGCGCGGCGCCACCGTCGGCAGCCTCATGGACCCCGTCGTCCTCACCGACGTCCCCGCGGACTCGCCCATCCTCCAGCGCGAACTCTTCGGCCCCGTCGTCCTCGTGGTGCCCGTCGACGGCGAGGACGAGGCCGTCCGCATCGCCAACGACACCCCCTTCGGCCTCAGCGGCGCCGTGCACACCGGCGACGTCGAGCGTGGCGTGCGGGTGGCCAAGCGGATCGAGACCGGCATGATCCACGTCAACGACGGGACCATCGCCGACGAGCCGATCGTGCCCTTCGGCGGCGAGAAGAACTCCGGCGTCGGACGGCTCAACGGCGAGTACACGGTCGACGCGTTCACCACGGTGAAGTGGATCTCGATCCAGCACGGGCGCAGCCGCTTCCCGTTCTGATCCGCTGCCGCTGCCGCTGCCGCGGTCAAGCGGCCCGGGCCTCCCGGCGGTAACCGCCGGGAGCCCGCCCGTACTCCCGCTTGAACGCCTTCGCGAACGCGTACTCCGAGCCGTAGCCCGCCTGCGCCGCCACCGCCGTCAGCGGCGCGTCCGACTCCCGCAGCAGACGCGCCGCCGTCGTCATCCGCCACCGCGTCAGGTACGCCATCGGCGGCTCGCCCACCATCGAGCTGAACCGGCGGGCGAACGCCGCCCGGGACAGGCCCGAACGCCCCGCCAGCGCCTCCACCGTCCACGCCGTCGCCGGCGCGCCGTGGATCGCCGCCAGCGCCGGCGCCACCGCCGAATCGCCCAGCGCGGCCGCCCACCCGGCGGCCGTCGCGGGCGGCTGCGCCTCGAACCAGGCGCGCAGGATGTACAGCAGCAGCGCGTCGACCAGCGCCGGCACGATCCCGGCCGAGCCGATCCGCGGGCGCTCCAGCTCGGCGCCCAACAGCCGCACGGCGGCGTCCAGTTCGGGGTGCGAGCCGCGCCCGCTCGCCAGGTGGATCAGCTCCGGCAGCTGGCGCACCAGCGGGTGCGGGCGGCCCTGGTCCAGGTGGTAGCTGCCGCACAGCAGGCTGGTGCGGGCGCCGTCGCCGCCGCCCAGCGAGAGCGTGCCGATCGGCAGGCTCTCCTCCACCCGGTAGGCCGACGCGTCGAGCGCCGGGGTGTCCGGGTGGTCGGCCAGGACGTGGCCCCTGCCGTCCCGCATGAAGACGACGTCCCCCGTGCCGAGCATCAGCGGCTCCGCGCGGCCGTCCTGCGGCACCAGCCAGCACGTGCCGTGCAGCACCACGTGGAACCCGGCGCCCATCACCGGCGGCAGCCGCAGGCCCCAGGGGGCACGGCCCTCGGTGCGGACGGACGCGGGGTGCGCCGTGCGCATCGAGCCCAGCGCCTCGGTCAGGATGTCCAACTCCCGGCCCTTCTCCCCGTTCGTACCGTTCAGTCGACGGTCAGGACGACCTTGCCCCGGACGCTACCGGACGCCACCAGCTCGTGCGCCCGGCCGGCCTCCGCCAGCGGGAACGTCGCCGAGACGTGCGGACGGACCAGGCCCTCGTCCACCAGCGCGGCGATCGCCTCCAGGCCGGCGTAGTCCGGCTCCACCGACACCCCGGCGAAGCGGCGGCCGGCGGCCTCGATCTCGGCGGCGAGGTCCTTGTTCCAGTGCTCCATGATCGTGACCAGCGTGCCGCCGGGCTTCAGCACCTCCAACGCCCTGGTGCCCTCGGAGGACGAGTCGAAGACGACGTCGACGTCCGAGACCGCCTCGGTGTAGTCGGTGGTGCGGTAGTCGATCACCTCGTCCGCACCGAGCCCCTGCACGAACGCGTGCTTGGGCTCGCTCGCCAGCGCGATCACGTACGCGCCGCGGGCCTTGGCGATCTGCACGGCGAGGTGGCCGACGCCGCCCGCGGCCCGGTGGACCAGCACCCGCTGTCCCTTCGTGACGCCGGCCAGGTCCACCAGGCCCTGCCAGGCCGTCAGCGCGGCCAGCGGCAGGGCCGCCGCCTGCACGTGGTCGAGCGTCGCGGGCTTGCGGGCCAGCTGGCGCGAGGGCGCGGCGACGTACTCGGCGTAGCCGGTGGCGGCGCGCGGGAAGAACGGCATCCCGTACACCTCCTCGCCCACCCGGTACCGGGCCCCGGGCGCGGCCTCCTCGACCACCCCGGACACGTCCCACCCGACCCCGAACGGCGGCTCCCCGAGCAGCGGGAACGCCCCCGACCGCACCGCGATGTCCGCCGGGTTCACCGCACTGGCCCGCACCCGCACCAGCACCTCCCCGCTCAACAGCTGCGGCCGCTCCACCTCGGCCACCTCCAGCACCTCGGGCCCGCCGAACGCCTTCTGGATCACTGCACGCATCGAACTCTCCCTGTCCGTGGCCGGCCCGTCCGCCGGGCCGTTCGCGATGCCTCCACGGTAGGGAGATCGAACGAGCGGATGAATATCCTCAAGTCTTCGGAAGATGTCCCGTCGTCTCGTCGGGAGGCTCGATCGATCAGGCGGGATAGCGGAGGCGGGCGTCGGTGGCGAGCTCGAAGCCGAAGGGGGCGGGGATCGGCACGCGGTCGCCGAACGTGCCCTTCCAGCACTGGTGGTAGCCGCTGTCGGACGGCTCGGATTCTTCCGCCGCGGACGTGTCGAAGGCCGCCGCCCCGGGACGTGGTGTCCGGGGCGGCGGCCTTCGTGGTGGGGCTTAGAAGACCGGCTGGCCGGCGCGGACCAGGCGCCAGGAGTTGGTGAAGAAGTCGGCCGGGTCGATGACGCCCTTGGCCTTCACCCAGGCGATCATCGTGTTGCGGATCTCGTCGGAGTTCGCCCAGACCGCCTTGGCGGTCGCGACGTGCGGGAAGTTGCCGCCGCCGTTGGCGCGGTAGTTGTTGACCGCGAGGACGAACTGGGCGGCCGGGTCGATCGGCTTGCCCTGGTAGGACAGGTTGACGATCCGGCTGCCCTTCGGCTGCGAGACGTCGATGTCGTAGCTCAGGCCGTAGATCGAGTCGTAGTTGTAGTCCGGGGTGTCCTCGGCGTTGGTCAGGGTGTCCTTGTTGACCGGGGCGCCCGCGGCGAGCTGGTTGAAGTACTTGGCCGAGAACTCCAGGTAGTCCTTGAGCTGGGCGCCCGTCAGGATGCGGGCCTCCAGGGTGTTCTCGTAGATGTACAGGCCGGCCGCGTCGCGCAGCTTGACCTGGCCGGCCGGGATCATCGCGGTGCGGTTGAACGGCGCGGCCTGCGCGAGCACCGGCAGGTTGGCGTACTGCCCGCCCGCCAGCGCCGCCTTCACCGCGTCGGCCTGCACCTTGCCGATCAGGTCGACGATGGGGGTCGACTTGAACCGGGCGTCGGCGATCGACAGCTCGATCTTGCTGGTGCCGATGTTCTGGTTGACGTACGCCACGACCTTCTTGTGCTGGTCGGTGATGGCGTTCGAGATCTCCGGGTTCTCCGGCACGGTGTTGGAGTTCAGCACGCGCGAGGAGACCGACAGCACCTTCCAGGCGCCGTCGACGAGCTCGACCTCGAAGTCGAAGCAGCTCAGGCGCTGGCCCCAGCACAGCGGCTCGGACAGCACGACCGTCTTGCCGGTCTTCTTGTTGACGATGAGGCGCTGCGGCACCTCCTTGTGGGTGTGGCCGACGAGCACCGCGTCGATGTCCGGGACCTTCTCGGCCATCTCGCCGGAGGCGTCCTCGGGCCAGGGGAGCTGGTCGCCGTAGGTGGTGGCCTCGTCGATGCCGGAGTGGGCGGAGACGACGATGACGTCCGCGCCCGCGGCCTTCATCCGGGGCACGTACTTCGCGGCGGTCTCGACGATGCCCGGGAAGACCATCTGGCCGCTGACGTTGGCCTTGTCCCAGATCGCGATGCCCGGGTTGGTGAGGCCGAGGATGCCGACCTTGATCGGGGTGTCCTCGTCCAGCCACACCTCCTTGATCACGTACGGCTTGAAGGCGGGCTTCTCGTTCTTCGCGTGCAGGGCGTTGGCGCCGAGCAGCGGGAACTCCAGCTGGTCCTCGAAGGCCTTCACGGTCGGGATGCCGTAGTTGAACTCGTGGTTGCCGAGCGCGGCGGCGTCGTAGCCCATGAGGTTCATGGCGACGGCCATCGGGTGGTCCGGCACGTTGTCGCCGTCGGTGGCGATCGGCTCGACCCGGGCGTAGTAGTAGGTGAGCTGGGTGCCCTGGATGATGTCGCCGGAGTCGATCAGCAGGCAGCGGTCCCAGCCCTTCTCCTCGCGGACCTGGTTGGCCAGCGTGGAGAT
Organism: Kitasatospora sp. NPDC059408; assembly: GCF_042751525.1. Lineage (NCBI taxonomy): Bacteria > Bacillati > Actinomycetota > Actinomycetes > Kitasatosporales > Streptomycetaceae > Kitasatospora > Kitasatospora sp. NPDC059408. The sequence goes on along the minus strand of NZ_JBHYWI010000011.1, from coordinate 89,690 downwards.
CCTGGCGAGGCCCACCGCGTTGTGCGCCTTGTCGACGTACTCGGCGTCGGTGAAGTAGTCCCAGTTGAGCACCCGGCCGTGCAGGTCGGTGGTGCCCATGACGGTGAAGGCCTGCTTGCGGTCTTCGCCGCGGTGCTTGGTGCCCTTGGCCTGCGCGGTGTCCGGCTCGGCGGCCGCGGCGGCGGGGGCGGCGGCGAAGGCGGTGCCGCCGGCCAGGGCGGCACCGGCGGCGGTGGCGGCGGACCGGGTGACGAAGTCACGGCGGTTCAGGGACATCGACGACTCTCCCGAGTGGGGGGACTTGCTGGCGAATGGACCGTCAACCGGGCCCGGTGTGGCGTGAAACCCCCGTGCAACTCCGTACAACCCCGTTTGACGCGCGTAGAAGGACGCGCGTAGAAGTGTGCCGTGCGCGCGGGCGGTTGGATAGCCCTCCGACGTTTCCAACAGGTGAGATCTTGGCGACTCGTTCGTGACGTGAGTGCACGGGGCCTGCGAGTGGTAAAGGCGGAAATCAGCCGAGTTGTGCGCTCAGCAGCCCCACCTCGCGCGCGAGTTCGGCCTCCGGATCCGGACCGTCCGCGCCCGCCCACGGCTGCCACGTGCGGGCCCGCAGGTAGCCGGCCACGGCCAGCGGCAGGCCGTCCCGCACGATCCGCCGCCCGGCCGCCGGGCCCGGCCCGGCGGCGCGCAGCGCCTCCAGCAGGCCGTCCACCCGGGCGGCGGGCGGCAGCGGGACGGCCCGCAGGTAGGCGACCAGGGCGTCCAGCTCGGGGTGCTCCGGCGGGTCGTCCTTCGGCCCGGGCGCGAGCAGCGCGCCCGCCGCGTACAGGCCCGCCACCACCCCCGGCCACCACGCCCCGCCCAGGCCCGCGAAGTGCAGCCCCAGCCCGATCGCGCCGCCCGCGCAGCCGACCAGGTTCCGGCCCGACTCCAGGTACTTCAAGGCCTGCCGGCCGGGCCCGTCACTGGTAGCCACGGATCTCCTCGAACACGCCGTCCAGCGAGCTCGTCCCGTCGAAGAGCTTGCCGCCGCTCTCGTCCGCGATCCCCTGCAGCTGGCTCACCGCCGCCTCGCCGAACTTGATCGGGAAGACCGGGATCGCCTTCGGCCCGGCCGCCAGCGCGTCGTGGAACTTCTTGAAGTCCCCGTCCGTGGCGCCCTCGTTGCTCTCCCCGTCCGTCATCAGCACGATCGAGGTGAACCGGTCGTCCCCGGCCGCCTTCTGCTGCCGGTCGATCACCCGGTACGCCTCCTCCAGCGCGTCGTACAGCGCCGTGCCGCCGTCGGCCGACAAGGACTGCACGTCCGCGTTGATCGACCCCAGCTCCGCCTCGGGCCCCGGCCGGCTGCCGGAGGCCGGCACCGCGTGCGTCTTCGTCCACTTCACCTTGGACGCGAAGGAGATCAGCGTGACCTCCTCGCGGTCCCGGAAGCGGCTCACCCCGCGGGTGTCGTCGGTGCCGGTCAGGCGGCCGAGCGCGGACTTCAGCGACGTGATCCGCGAGCCCTCCATCGAACCGGAGGTGTCCAGCACGTACACCGTCCGGGACGGGCGGCGCAGCTCGTTCTGGTACGAGGACAGCAGCCCGTCCGCGACGGCCCGGGTGCCCGGGAACGGCAGCTCCCGGCGGCGGTCGGACGGCAACGACGGCGCGGCCGCGGCCCCCGGGGTCACCGGGCGGCGCAGCGTCACCTCGGAGATGCGTTTCTGCACGTCCGGCGTCAGCAGGTACTGCGTGAGCCGCTGGAACGAGTCGCGCTCGCTCTGGGCACTGGACGACAGCAGCGACAGCGGGTAGTCCGCCGACACCACGCCGTCCACCGGGCGCACGACCGTCAGCTGCCGGTCCGCCGGCAGCGTCTTGTTCATCGACAGCAGCACCGACTCGTAGTTGACCAGCGCCCCCACCTTGCCCGGCTCCGCCCGGGTGTACGCCTGCGCCAGCCAGCCCGACGAGCCCGAGGTCAGCTTCTGGCCGGTGAAGAACTTCTTCAGCGACGGCGTCGCCTTCTGCACGTCCTCCTCGGTCAGCGCCGCCCCCGCCCCCGAGAACGCCGACGCCACCGCGACCAGCGTCGAGAAGCCCGAATTCGACCGGGACGGATCGGACATCCCGTACGACAGCTTCCCGGCCGACGCCGCGTCCCCGATCTGCGCCCAGGTGACCTTCGAACCGTCCCCCCAGCCCAGGTCGCCCAGGACGGAGGAGCGCACGCCGACCGCCACCGGGGAGACCATGACCGGGGTCTCGGACAGGAGCTTCGACCGTCCGTTGCCGTCCAGGCGCAGGTACTGGTTCGACGGGAACCACACCGCGTCGTACTTGCCGTCCGCCTTGCCCGAGGACACGGCGTCGGCGCCGTCGAGCGAGCCCGTCCACGCGAACTGGACCGTCACCCCGGTGGCCTTCTTCGCGTCCTCCAGGATCGGCGCCATGTCCTGCAGCTCGCTGCCCGCCAGGATCCGCAGCACACCCGGGCGCGCGGTGGGCGCGGGAGCGTCCGTGGCGTTGGGGGACGGGTCGGGCTTCGGCGCCGAGGACGTGCAGGCCGTCGCCACGAGGAGCGCCACGGCGGAGGCGGCCAGGCGCCACGTCGTACGGACGGTACGGTTGTTCACTGAGCGTTCCCCTTCGCCGCGGCGACCAGTTTCTGCAGGACGTCCTTGGTCGGCACCTGCCACTGCTTCAACTTCGCCGACGAGAGGTCCGGCGCGAACGTCGGCTTCCGGCCGTTCACCTCCTTGGCGAACACGTCCTTGTCGGCCTGCGGGCGGAAGCCGAACTTCGCCTCCAGGCGGCGGAGTTCGGGATCGTCCTGGAGCAGGCCGGCCAGCTTGGCGCCCTTGTCGTCGCGGGCGACCACCGTGTGGTCCGAGTAGATCGTCGAGTCCGGGTACATCACCACCATGTCGCCGGTCGGCACGCCGCTCAGCACGAGCTGCGCGGCCTGCGACTCGTAGGCGAACACCAGCGGGTTGCCGACGCCCGCCAGGAAGTCCTTGAACGGCTCGTCGCTGCTGCTCTTCTGGCCGCCCTGCACGGACGTCGCGGTGCGCAGGACGTCCTTCGAGGCGTCGATCCCCGCCTGGTCGGCCACCGGCTGGTGGCCGTTGAGGAGGTACGACAGCAGGGCGACGTACATCGCGCCCGACGACGAGCTCTGCGGGTCCGTCGTGGTCACGAAGATCCGCCCGGACAGCTCGGGGTGGGCGGTCGCGCCGTTCAGGTCCTGCCACTTCTTGCTGTTCCGCAACGCCTCCAGGTACGCGTCCATCCGGAACGTCACGATGCCCGCGTCCTCGGTCGCCAGGCCGTTCGCCTTCAGCACGGCCGCGACGGCCTCGTGCGTCACGATCACCAGCGGCGAGTAGAACGGCACCAGCGGCGAGTCCTGGAGGCCCCAGATCTTCTGGATGTCCTTCACCGGCGACGTGCTCGCCGGGAAGGCGAAGTCGATGTTCGCCTGGTTCGCCTGGTCGACCATCGTCCACGAACCGGTCGAGTCCGCGTGCACCTCCAGTCCCTGCTTCGCCAACTCGTCCTTGACCTCCTGGTTCTCGAAGAAGGCGCGCTTCTCCGAACCGATCAGGCCGTTCACCTTGACGAGCGGCCCGGGCCCCGGATGCGGATCCGGGTCCGGGATCAGCGCGTACGTCACTCCGCCGAGCAGCACCAAGGCCGCCAGCACCCCCAACGCGCGTCTCATGCCGAACGCTTCCCCCTCATGCTTCCCCCCTCGTCCGTTACGTCCGTTACGTCAACCGGGTGGTCCCCGGGTGACGAGCGTCCCGCCGGGCCGGGAGCGGCGGCCGAAGCGACGGTGAACCGGGGGTGAACTCCCCTTCACGGAATCGCATCGGCCGACCGGGCGGCGAGCACCGCGACCGGGCCCGTCGCACACCGGTCCGAGGATGTGTCAGATTGTTCAACTCGCCGTCCGGCAAAGGTCATCCCGAGGCCCGGACCCACGTCGGTGTTACGCGCCGGTAATGCCTACGCTCAGCAGTATGCGCCGAGCAAAAATCGTCTGTACCCTCGGGCCCGCCACCGACTCGTACGACCAGATCAAGGCCCTGGTCGACGCCGGGATGGACATCGCCCGCTTCAACCTCAGCCACGGCTCCCACATCGAACACGAGGAGCGCTACCGCCGCGTCCGCAAGGCCGCCGACGAGACCGGCCGCAGCGTCGGCGTCCTCGTCGACCTCCAAGGCCCGAAGATCCGCCTCGACACCTTCGCCCACGGGCCCGTACTCCTCGAACGCGGCGACGAGTTCACGATCTCCACCGACGACGGCGTCGTGGGGGACAAGGACATCTGCGGCACCACCTACAAGGGCCTCGCCGGCGACGTCTCGCGCGGCGAGCGCATCCTCGTCGACGACGGCCGCGTCACCCTGGAGGTCACCGAGGTCGACGGGCCGCACGTGCGGTGCATCGTCATCGAAGGCGGCCTCGTCTCCGACCACAAGGGCCTCAACCTCCCCGGCGTCGCCGTCTCCGTCCCCGCGCTCAGCGACAAGGACGTCGCCGACCTGCGGTGGGGCCTGCGGACCGGCGCCGACCTCGTCGCGCTCTCCTTCGTCCGCAGCGGGCGCGACATCCTCGACGTCCACCGGATCATGGCCGAGGAGGGGCGGTTCGTCCCGGTCATCGCCAAGATCGAGAAGCCGCAGGCGGTCGAGAACCTGGAAGCCATCGTCGACGCCTTCGACGGCGTCATGGTGGCCCGCGGCGACCTGGGCGTGGAGATGCCCCTCGAACAGGTCCCGCTCGTCCAGAAGCGCGCCGTCAAGCTCGCCAAGCGCAACGCCAAGCCGGTCATCGTCGCCACCCAGATGCTCGACTCGATGATCAACGCCTCCCGGCCCACCCGCGCCGAGGCCTCCGACGTCGCCAACGCCGTCCTGGACGGGACGGACGCGGTGATGCTCTCCGGCGAGACCTCGGTGGGCAAGTACCCCGTCGAGACCGTCAAGACCATGGGCCGCATCATCGAGGCCGCCGAGAACGACATCCTGGCGGCAGGCCTGCCGCCCTTGACCATCGGCAGCAAACCGCGCACCCAGGGCGGCGCCGTCGCCCGCGCGGCCGCCGAGATCGGCGACTTCCTGCACGCCAAGTACCTCATCGCCTTCACCCAGTCCGGCGACACCGCGCGTCGCTTGACCCGCTACCGCTCGCCCATCCCCGTCCTCGCCTTCACCTACGAACCCGCCGTCCGCAGCCAACTCGCCCTCACCTGGGGCGTCGAGACCTTCCTCGGCCCCTTCGCCCCGACCACCGACCAGATGGTCGAACAGGTCGACGCCGCCCTGCTGTCCCTGGGCCGCTGCCAGAAGGGCGACATCGTCATCATCACCGCCGGCTCCCCGCCCGGCCTCGCCGGCTCCACCAACCTCGTCCGCGTCCACCACGTGGGCACCCTGGACGTCTGAGCCCCCACTTCGGCGCGGCCCTTCGTGCGGAAGGGCCGCGCCGCCGTCAGTACTTGGGGCCGATGTGGGCGTCCATGAGGGCGACGTCGTCCTTGCGGGCGATGGAGATGTTGACCTGGCCCGTCGGGCGGGGGATTGAGGCCTTCCACTCGACGCCGACGGCGTCGAGTGTGGCGGTGAAGAGGCCGATGATGTCGGCCGAGGTGTTGGTGAAGAAGTACCGGGGGTACTCGTAGCGCTTCTGGACACCACCTACCGTCCGGGTCACCCAGTTGGTGATGCGGCAGCCGTCGGAGTGGATGAGGCCGCGCAGGAACTCCCAGGGGTGCTCGTCGACGATCTCCTGCTGCCAGGGCTCCAGGGCTATGGTGCGCTCGTGCTTCTTGCCCGGGCCGTGTTGGGGGAAGTGGCAGGTCAAGTGATTCGAGTAGATCTTGACGTCATGGCAACCAGTGCGCCGCACACGGCAGGGCTTGTTGTTGGGAAGGACCAGGCGCATGGCCTGCTCGACCGAGTTGATGATGCCGGGCCACTTGTCGTCGCAAGTGATCTGGAGGCTCTGGGTTCTGCGGTACTCGTTGGGCAGCAGGATGTGGCCATCGCCGAGATAGAGGCCCAGCAAATAGCTGTAGGCGGGGCGGTCGAGCTCGCTGCCGTAGCAGCGGGGACAGGTGGAGCGCTTTCGGCCGGGAAGCTTGTGCTGCTTGGCCAGATCCCGGTGCTTCCACCAGGAAACCGTGCCCTTCGGGACGCCGAGGCGGCGGGCCACTTCGGCATTGCTGATGCCGCGGCGAAGGAGATGGACTGCCTGTTCGCGCACGGAGAGAGTCGTCATGTACGTCAGGTTGAGGCGGGTCACGCCGGAGGGTGAGCGCCTTGGATGCGATCCACCAGATGAGGTGAATTTCCCGCAACCTGGGAATATGAGGAGAATTCCAGTGCCGAGTGTGGGATTCGAACCCACACGCCCTTTCGGACAATCGCTTTTGAGGCGATCGTGTCTGCCCTTCCACCAACCCGGCAAGTTCGCGCCCGTGAAGGATACCCCGTGAGCGCTGCTGGGCGCAGCTAGGTACCCTCGTGCATGCAGTACCCCGCCGGAACGAGGAGCCACGTGAGCGCCGCCGACGAGCAGGCACAGCCGCTTGAGACCGATATGCCCCAGATCACTCGGATTGTGATCGCCGAGGACGAGGCGTTGATCCGTCTTGATCTCAAGGAGATGCTCGAAGAGGAGGGTTACACCGTCGTCGGCGAGGCCGGGGACGGGGCCACGGCGGTGCGGCTGGTGGAGGAGTTGAAGCCGGATCTGGCGATCTTCGATGTGAAGATGCCGGTCCTGGACGGGCTCTCCGCAGCGGAGCAGATCCATGAGAAGCACCTGGCTCCGGTGCTGATGCTGACCGCGTTCTCGCAGCGGGAGCTGGTGGACCGGGCGCGGGACGCCGGGGCGATGGCGTACATCGTGAAGCCGTTCTCCAAGGCGGACCTGGTGCCGGCGATCGAGATGGCCGTTTCGCGGTACGCGGAGATGCGCACGCTGGAGCAGGAGATCGCGGACCTCTCGCAGCGCCTGGAGACCCGGAAGCTGGTGGACCGGGCGAAGAGCGTGCTGCAGACGAAGTTCGGGCTGAACGAGCCGGCTGCCTTCCGGTGGATCCAGAAGACGTCGATGGACCGCCGCATGACGATGGCCGCCGTCGCCGAGGCGGTCATCGAGGAGGGCGAGGCCCAGGACCGCAAGAAGGCGGACGAGGGCAAGCCCGCCGAGTAGGACGGCTTGGCGAAGGGCCCGGCAGATCGTTTCTGCCGGGCCCTTCGCCGTGTGCGGGGATCAGTCCTCGCCGAGGTACGCCTTGCGCACGGACTCGTTGTGCAGGAGGTCGGCGCCGGTGCCGCTGAGGACGATGCGGCCGGTCTCCATGACGTAGCCGCGGTCGGACAGCGAGAGCGCCGCCTGGGCGTTCTGTTCGACGAGGAGGATCGTCGTGCCGCTCGACTTGAGTTCGACGATCGTCGCCATGATCTTCTGCATCATCAGCGGCGACAGGCCCATCGACGGCTCGTCGAGCATCAGCAGCTTGGGCTGGGACATCAGCGCCCGGCCCATCGCGAGCATCTGCTGTTCGCCGCCGGACAGGGTGCCGGCGGCCTGCTTGCGGCGCTCGCCGAGGATCGGGAACAGGGTGTAGGCCCGTTCCACGTCAGCGGTGATGCCGGCGGTGTCGCTGCGCAGGAAGGCGCCGAGGAGGAGGTTCTCCTCGATGGTCATGCGCGGGAAGATGTGCCGGCCCTCGGGGGAGTGGGCGAGGCCGAGGGCGACGATCTTGTGGGCGGGGACGCTCGCGAGATCCCGGCCCTCGAAGGTGATCCGGCCGGTGGTGGGTCTGAGCAGGCCGGAGAGGGTGCGCAGGGTGGTGGTCTTGCCGGCGCCGTTGGTGCCGATGAGGGTGGTGACCTCGCCCTGGTTGACGGTGAAGCTGATGCCCTTGACGGCTTCGATCTTGCCGTAGGAGACGCGGAGGTCCTCGACCTCCAGGAGCGCGGTCACTTGGTGTCCTCCGGTGTTGCGGTGGTGCTGTCCTCCAGCGGGGCGCCGAGGTAGGCGGTGATGACGCGCTCGTCGTTCTGGACGGTCTCGCGGTCGCCCTCGACGATCTTCTGGCCCTGGACGAGCACGGCGGTGCGGTCGCAGAGGTTGAAGATGAACCGCATGTCGTGCTCGATGACGAGGATGGAGATGCCCTTGTCGCGGATGGCGAAGACGAGTTCCTCGGCGGCGCGGGTCTCCTGGGGGTTCATGCCGGCGGTGGGTTCGTCGAGCAGGAGGAGGCCGGGGTCGGAGGCGAGGGCGCGGGCGATCTCCAGCTTGCGCTGCTCGCCGTAGGGGAGGTTCCGCGCGAGGTGGTCGGCCTTCTCGGCGAGTCCGGTGAACGCGAGGAGTTCCATGGCCCGTTCGCGGCTCTCGGCTTCGGCGCGCTTGTACCCGGGGCCGCGGAGGATGGCGGAGAAGAGGCCTTCCTTGGTGCGGGTGTGGCGGCCGACGAGGACGTTCTCCAGGACGGTCATGTTGGCGAAGAGCCGGATGTTCTGGAAGGTGCGGGCGATGCCGGCCTGGGTGACGAGGTGGGGTTTGGGCGGCAGGACGGTGCCCCGGTAGCGGACCTGGCCCTCGGTGGGGACGTAGAGGCCGGTGAGGCAGTTGAAGAAGGTGGTCTTGCCGGCGCCGTTGGGGCCGATGAGGCCGATGATCTCGCCCTCGCCGACGGTGAGGGAGACGTCGTTGACGGCGGTGAGGCCGCCGAAGCGCATGGTGACGCCGGTGACGTCGAGGATCGGCTCGGTGGACTTCGGTGCGTCGGCGGGGGGCGTATCGGTGGTGGTCATCGGGTCGGTCACGCCCCTGCCTTGGTGAGTGCGGTCGGCTCGCCCGTGGGCTGGGCCGGGATGGCGGCCTCGTGGAACTCGAGCTGCTGCCGCCGGTTGGGGATGAGGCCTTCGGGGCGGACGCGCATGAGGACGATGAGGGCGGCGCCGAAGGCGAGGAGCTGGTAGTCGGAGAGGAATTCGAGCTTCTTCGGGATGAGGAAGAGGAGGGTGGCGCCGGCGAGGGGTCCGCTGATGGTGCCCATGCCGCCGAGGATGACGGCGGCGAGGAGGAAGGCGGAGTTGGGCGGGAGGGCCTCGGCGAAGGTGTACTGGTCGGGCGTCACGGTGTAGCTGACGTGGGCCTGGACGGTGCCGGCGAGGCCGGCGAGGCAGGCGCCGAGGGCGAAGGCGAGGAGCTTGAGGCGGAAGCCGTTGATGCCCATGGCCTCGGCGGCGGTCTCGTCCTCGCGGATGGCGACCCACGCGCGCCCGATGCGGGAGTTGCCGACGCGCGCGAAGACGAGCACGACGAGGGCCGTGACGAGCAGCATCAGCAGGTAGTAGTTGGAGAACCGGCCGAGTTCGAAGCTGCCGACGGTGTGCGACTTGCCGAGGTTGAAGCCGAGGATCTCCAGGTCGGGGATGCGGGGGATGCCGTTGGCGCCGTTGGTGACGTTGGGGCCGGTGGTGCCGTTGAGGCTCTGCATGCTGATGCGGAAGATCTCGCCGAAGCCGAGGGTGACGATGGCGAGGTAGTCGCCGCGCAGCCGCAGGGTGGGGGCGCCGATCAGGACGCCGAAGACCATGGAGGCGGCGGCGCCGGTGAGCATAGCGGCCCAGAACGGGAACTGGACGTGGACGGGCGAGGCGGGGGAGCCGGAGACCAGGGCGGCGGCGTAGGCGCCGACGCCGAGGAAGGCGACGTACCCGAGGTCGAGCAGGCCGGCCAGGCCGACGACGATGTTGAGGCCGAGGGCGACGGTGGCGAAGATCAGGATGTTGGTGGCGACCGAGGTGTACTGGTCGCTGCTCTGGGTGAACGGGAAGCTGGCTGCGGCGGCGAAGGCGGCGCCGGTGGTGACCGGGCGGTACTTGACGGTCAGTGCGCGCAGCCGGCCCAGCAGGCCGGACCTGGCGAGCGCGGCGAGGGTGGGGCCGGCGAGCAGCAGGTAGCCGATGAAGAGTTCGCCGTACTCGGTGTCGATGCCGAAGGTGATCGCGTACAGGCCGATTCCGAAGGCCAGGACGATGAGCAGGACCTCGACCCAGGAGGGGAGTTGGCGCGGCGCGGGCAGCGGCCGGTCGATCTTCCCGAGGCGCAGCCAGGTGTTGGCGAGGTGGCCGAGCTGGATGAGGAGAACGGCGCCGGCGGCGATGGCGAGGGCGCCGGACAGGGCGGTCATCACCGGGGCGACGGGGTGGTCGGCGGGGATGGCGTGGGCGCCGATCCAGCCGATGGGGGCGACGGGGACGAGCAGGAAGAGCCGCCGGTCGAGGATTTTCAGGGGGACGGCGGTGCGCCGGTCGAGGGGGAGGCCGAGGGCGCCGAGGACGCCGAGGAGGCCGCCGGCGGCGAGGACCCAGCCGCCGGGTTCGAGGTTGGCGAGGCCGCCGAGTTCGACGGAGATGGCCGTGACGGAGTAGGCGGCGACGGCGAGGGCGCCGGTGGCGGCGTACAGGACGGCGTTGTTGCTGCGGTTGGGGGCGGCCCAGCGAAGGCCGGGGGTGCCGTGGCCGGCGAGCAGCAGGGCGAGGCCGAGGACGCCGGCGACGAGGGCGAGCCACTGGAGGCCGGCGGGGGAGCCCGCGTAGGTGAGGTCGCCGGGGAAGTCGCTGGTCCAGGTCCAGGGCATGGCGGCGGAGGCGGCGGTGGCGAGGGCGCCGAGGCCGGTGAGGGCCGTGGCGGCGCGGGCGGGCAGGGGGATGACCGGGGTGGTCTCGGTGCTGGTGGTGGTCATGGTGGTCACGCCCTGTCCGCGACGCGCTCGCCGAGCAGGCCTTGTGGCCGGACGAGGAGCACGAGGATGAGGAGTACGAAGGCCCAGACGTCCTTCCAGGCGCCGCCTCCGAAGAGGTGCATGCCGGGCAGGTGCTGGATGTAGCCGGTGGCGAGGGTTTCGGCGAGGCCGAGGGCGAGGCCGCCGAGCATGGCGCCGTAGATGTTGCCGATGCCGCCGAGGACGGCGGCGGTGAAGGCCTTGAGGCCGAGGATGAAGCCCATGCGGAAGTCGACCTGGCCGGTGCGCAGTCCGTAGGCGACGGCGGCGACGGCGGCGAACGCGGCGCCGATGGCGAAGGCCATGACGATGATGCGGTCGGTGTCGATGCCCATGAGCTTGGCGGTGTCGGGGTCCTGGCTGGTGGCCTGCATGGCGCGGCCGGAGCGGGTGCGGGTGACGAACCAGCCGAGGGCGAGCATGCAGAGCGGGGCCGCGGCGATGAGGAAGAGGTCGCTGGGCTGGATGGTGACGGAGCCGAGGCTGAGCGGGTCGCCGGGGATCTTGGGGAAGACGCGGGCCTTCTTGGCGTCCGGGTAGAAGGAGAAGACGAGCTGCTGGAGGAGGATGGAGAGCCCGATGGCGGTGATGAGGGGCGCGAGGCGGGGTGCGCTCCGCAGGGGCCGGTAGGCGAAGCGTTCGGCGGCGACGGCGGTGAGGGTGGAGACCAGGACGCCGGCGATCAGCATCAGCGGTAGGGCCAGCCACATGGTGGTGCCGCCCGGGAGGGCGAGGTAGGCGGTCAGGGCGCCGAAGCCGCCGACCATGACGATCTCGCCGTGGGCGAAGTTGATGAGCTGGACGATGCCGTAGACCATCGTGTAGCCGATCGCGACGAGCCCGTAGAGGGCTCCGAGGATCAGGCCGTTGGCCAGCTGCTGCGGTAGGTCGTGCACCGCTGGGCCTCCGTTGTGCGTTCGGGTGTCCGCGTGGGGTGGGTGGATGTGGGCGCGGGCGGGGGGGAAGCGGGCGGCCCCCCCCGGGGGGGGGGGGGGGTGGTCGGGGGGGGGCCGGCCGGGCCGGGGGTGGAAGCGTGCGTAGGGTGGGCCCGGGGGACGGCGGGTGTGGG
>NZ_JBHYWI010000011.1:61728-77801 GCF_042751525.1 Kitasatospora sp. NPDC059408 | reverse complement strand
CTTTCGCGTCGTGCCGGTTGCGGGGTGCGAGGATCTGTCCGTTGGCCAGCTGCTGCGTTAGGGCTTCCACCGCTGGGCCTCCGTTGGGCGTTGGTGTTTCCGCGTGGGGTGGGGGTATGTGGGCGCGCGCGGGGGCACTCGTGGCGCCCCCGCGCGGGTGGTGCTGGTGAGGAAGGTGCCTCGGCCGTCGGGCCGGTGGCTCAGCGGTTCGGTCGTCGGGCCGGTGGCTCGGCGGTTTGGTCGCCGGGCCGCCGGCTCAGCCGTTGAAGGTGCCGGACTTCGCCACGTCCCACTTGCCGTCCTTGACGGTGTAGACGGTGAGCTGCTTGTTGGTGGTGTCGCCGAACTCGTCGAAGGAGACCTTGCCGGTGACGCCGTCGAAGGAGATCTTCTGGACGGCGTCGACGACGGCGGCGCGGGCGTTCGAGGGGAGCTTGCCGTTGTTGGCGCTCACGACGTTCTTGACGGCCTCGATGATGGCCCAGGCGCTGTCGTAGGAGTAACCGCCGTAGGTCTCGAACGGGTCCTTGTAGCCGGCGGCCTTGTAGTCCGAGATGAACTTGGCGGCGGTGGGGAGCTTCTCGACGTCGCCGCCGACGGCGGTGGCGAAGTCGCCGGTGCTCTTGGGGTTGAGCTTGATGTAGTCGGCGCTCTGCATGCCGTCGCCGCCCATGAGCGGGATGTTGAGGCCGGCCTCCTTGAGCTGGAGGGAGAGCGGGCCGGCGGCGGGGTACTCGCCGCCGTAGTAGACGGCTTCGGCGCCGGAGCTCTTGACCTTGGTGACGATGGCGGAGAAGTCGCGGTCGTCGGGGTTGACGTGCTCCTCGCCGGCGACGGTGCCGCCGAGCTTGGTGAACTCGCCCTTGAAGGTGGCGGCGAGGCCGGCGCCGTAGGTCTTCTGGTCGTCGATGATGAAGACCTTGGTCTTCTTCGAGTCGGTGTAGAGGAACTGGGCGGCGAAGGGGCCCTGGACGGCGTCGGTGGTGGCGGTGCGGAAGTAGCTCTTGAAGGGGCGCTTCTTCTCGCCGGTGGCCCACTTCTCGCCCTGGGAGAGGGCGACGCCGGTGTTGGCGGGGGAGATCTCGACGAGGTTGGCGTCGTTGAAGATCTGCTGCATCGACTGCGCGACGCTGGAGTTGAGGGGGCCGACGACGCCGAGGACGGTGCTGTCGGCGACCAGCTGGGTGGCGTTCTGCTGGCCGGGGGCGGGCTTGGCGGTGTCGTCGAGGGCCTTGATCGCGAACTTGACCCCGGGGACCTCGTTCGTCTCGTTGGCCTTCTTGACCGCGAGGTCGACCGAGTTCTTGATGCCGATGCCGATGGCGGAGAGGTCGCCGGTGAGCGGGGCGTCGACGCCGATGGTGACGGTGGTGCCGGAGCCGCTGCCGCCGCCGTCGGCGGACTTCTTGTCGCCGCGGGAGCCGCACGCGCTGAGGCTGAGGGCGGCGATCACGGAGATGCTCACGACAACTGCGGAACGATGACGCACGGGGGTCCCCTTCGGTACAGGAAGGCGCCGCGCCGTAGTGGCGGGAGCCGGGATGCGCGGTGGCCTGGCCCAATCAGGGTGGCGCGGTGACTGGCCGTGACTCTAGGCGCCGTGAGGCGGCTGGGGCAGTGGTGTAGCGAGGCTGTGATTCTCTTGTTATGAGCACACGTAGTATTTGTCTCAGCATGTGGTCGTTCTGATTCGACCGACCCGGCGGCGGCGGGCGTTTACTTGCTGGTAGAGCGATGTAAGGGCCAGAAATGGGGGTTGCTGCTGGCTGCACCGATAATCGAACAGCGCTGTCCGGTGTGCAGGTTCCGGGCGTACTCGTCCGGATTGCGGACAAACGATGGCATGTCAAGGCGCTCCGGCTGCCCTTCGGGCTTCGGAGTGGCCGAATGCTCGGATTTCCTGGCTGTTACGCAGCGTTACGGATGAGGGATATCCTGACGCGTGTCCGGATATGCCACCGCCCCCTTGCCTGGACCAACGCCTGCCCACGATGGCAGAGGGTCAAACAAGGGGGCGGACAAGAGATCTGACGGGGCATCTGCCCTGGCGGGACGCCGTCAACGGCGCCCTGCGGGCCGTCAGAGGTCGCGCAGCATGCAGGTCAGCCGGCAGCTGGTGACCCGGCGGCCGGTGTCGTCGGTGATCGCGATCTCGTACGTGGCGGCGGTGCGCCCCTTGAAGACGGCCGTCGCGACGCCGGTGACCAGCCCGGACGTCGCCGAGCGGTGGTGGGTGGCGTTGAGGTCCACGCCGACCGCGTACCGGCCCGGGCCCGCGTGCAGCATCGCGCCGATCGAGCCGAGCGTCTCCGCCAGCGCCGCCGACGCGCCGCCGTGCAGCAGCCCGTACGGCTGCTGGTTCCCCTCGACCGGCATCGTGCCGACCACCCGGTCGCCCGAGGCCTCGACGATCCGGATGCCGAGCTTCTCGCCGAGGTGGCCGCCGGAGAACGTCTCCGGGCTGACGCCGAGCTTGGCGAAGTGGTCCAGCACCTCCTGCGGGACCTTCAGGACGGGGGTGGCGTCGGGGGCCGCGTCGGTCATGGGGGAACTCCTGCCGCTCGGGGGTCACGTCGTGCTGCTGGTGCTGCTGGTGGTGCTGGTGGTGCGGGCGATGCCGGTGGTGCCGGCTGTGCAGGCCGGGCCGGCCGTCGTGGTGGTGCTCGTCGTGCCGGTCGTGCCGGTCGTGCCGACTGTGATCGTACGACCGTCCTACTCGACGGTAGCCACGGCCCGCCGCCTCGCCCGGGCGCGTCGCACTCCCGTCCGGCGCGCCCCGTTTTGTCGGTGCCGGGCCATAGGATCGGGGGCCGGTAGTGGAATCGGCAGGAACGGACGTTGACGTGGCTACGCAGAGTACGGACAAGGGCGCGACGGGTGGCGGCGGGGCCGGCCGGCGGCCCCGGCTGATGCTGCTCGACGGGCACTCGATGGCCTACCGGGCCTTCTACGCCCTGCCCGTGGAGAACTTCAACACCTCCACCGGCCAGCCCACCAACGCGGTCTACGGCTTCGCCTCGATGCTCGCCAACACCGTCCGTGACGAACAGCCCACCCACCTCGCGGTCGCCTTCGACCTCTCCCGCCAGACGTTCCGCTCCGTCGAGTTCCCCGACTACAAGGCCAACCGCGCCAAGACGCCCGACGAGTTCCGCAGCCAGATCGGCCTGATCGGCGAACTGCTCGACGCGATGAACGTCCCGCGGCTGACCGCCGAGGGCTTCGAGGCCGACGACATCATCGCCACCCTGGCCACCGCCGCCGAGGCGGCCGGCTTCGACGTCGACATCGTCACCGGCGACCGGGACTCCCTCCAGCTGGTCACCGAGCACGTCACCGTCCTCTACCCGACCAAGGGCGTCTCCGAACTCACCCGCTACACCCCGGAGAAGGTCGCCGAGAAGTACGGCGTCACCCCGCGCCAGTACCCCGACCTCGCCGCCCTGCGCGGCGACCCGTCGGACAACCTGCCCGGCATCCCCGGCGTCGGCGAGAAGACCGCCGCCAAGTGGGTCAACCAGTTCGGCTCCTTCGACGAACTCGTCTCCCGCGCCGACGAGGTGAAGGGCAAGATCGGCGAGAAGCTGCGCGAGCACCTCGACTCCGTCAAGCGCAACCGCGTCCTCACCGAGCTCGTCCGCGACGTCGAACTCCCGCTCGGCGTGCCCGACCTGGCCCGCGCCTCCTTCGACAAGGCCGCCGTCGGCACCCTGATGGAGTCGCTGGAGTTCCGCAACGCCAACTTCCGCGACCGCGTCTTCGGCATCGACCCGGCCGACGGTTCGGAGGCCGCCGAAGCCGAACTCGCCCCCGGCGTCGAGGTCGACGGCGAACTGCTCACCGACCCGGGCACGCTGGCAGCCTGGCTGCGCGAGCACGCCGCCGACGGCAAGACGCCGGTCGCGCTGGCCGCCGTCTACCAGTGGGCGCTCGGCACCGGCGAGGTCACCGAAGTCGCCCTCGCCGTGGGGGAGACGGCCGCCTGGTTCGACCCGGCCCTGCTCGCGGAGGAGGACGAGCGGGCCTTCGCCGCCTGGCTCGCCGACGCGGCCGCCCCCAAGGCCCTGCACATCGCCAAGCAGGTCATGCGCGCCTTCGCCGAGCGCGGCTGGACGATCGAGGGCGTCGTCGCCGACACCGCCCTCGCCGCCTACCTGGAGAAGCCCGGCCGCCGCACCTTCACCCTGGAGGTCCTCGCCGAGGAGTACCTGGCCCGCTCGCTCACCCCCGCGGCCCCGGCGGCCGAGAGCGGCCAGCTCGCCTTCGACGCCCCCGAGGAGGACCCGGCGGCGGGCGCCCAGGCCCTCATGCTCCAGGCCCGCGCCGTCCTCGACCTCGCCGCCCTCTTCGACACCCGCCTCGCCGAGGTCGGCGCCGTCGAGCTCATGCACGACATGGAACTGCCCATCGCCGCCCTGCTCGCCCGCATGGAGCGCTACGGCATCGCCGCCGACCGCGACTGGCTCACCACGCTGGAGACGCAGTTCGCCGCCGAGATCCAGCGCTGCGTCGAAGAGGCGCACGCCGCCGCCGGGCACGAGTTCAACCTCGGCTCGCCCAAGCAGCTCCAGGAGATCCTCTTCGGCGAGCTCGCACTCCCCAAGACCAAGAAGATCAAGACCGGCTACACCACCGACGCCGACGCCCTCACCTGGCTCGCCACCCAGACCGACAACGAACTGCCGGTCATCCTGCTGCGCCACCGCGACCAGGCCAAGCTGCGCACCACCGTCGAGGGCCTGCTCAAGACCGTCTCGCCCAAGGGCCGCATCCACACCACCTTCAACCAGATGGTGGCCGCCACCGGCCGGCTCTCCTCGCAGGACCCCAACCTGCAGAACATCCCCGTCCGCACGGAGGAGGGGCGCGCCATCCGCCGCGCCTTCATCGTCGGCGAGGGCTACGAGTCACTGCTCACGGCCGACTACTCCCAGATCGAACTGCGCATCATGGCCCACCTGTCGGAGGACGAGGCCCTGATCGAGGCCTTCGCCTCCGGCGAGGACCTCCACACCACCGTCGCCTCCCAGGTCTTCGAGGTCCCGGGCGGCTCGGTGGACGCCGAGATGCGCCGCAAGATCAAGGCGATGTCCTACGGCCTCGCCTACGGCCTCTCCGCCTACGGGCTCTCGCAGCAGCTCGGCATCAAGCCGGCCGAGGCGCAGGGCCTGATGGACACCTACTTCGAGCGCTTCGGCGGGGTGCGCGACTACCTGCGCCGCGTCGTCGACGAGGCCCGGGCCACCGGCTACACCGAGACCCTCCTCGGCCGCCGCCGCTACCTGCCCGACCTCAACAGCGACAACCGCCAGCGCCGCGAGATGGCCGAGCGGATGGCCCTCAACGCCCCGATCCAGGGCTCGGCCGCCGACATCGTCAAGATCGCCATGCTGCGCGTCGACGACGCCCTGCGCGAGGCCGGCCTCACCTCCCGGATGCTGCTCCAGGTCCACGACGAAATCGTGCTGGAGCTGGCCCCGGGCGAGCGCGAGCCGGTCGAGGCGATCGTCCGCGAGCAGATGGCCGGCGCCTACCCGCTGCGCGCCCCGCTCGACGTGTCGGTCGGCATCGGCGCCAACTGGGAGGCGGCGGCGCACTGACGCTAATTCGGTGGGCCCGGACGCGTGCAGCGCCCGGGCCCACCGGTTTTGGGCTCGGAGGAGATCCCGCTTCAGACCTGCTCGAAGTGGAACGCCTTGATGAAGCAGTCGCGGGGCTGGGCGACCGCGAAGAGGACGCACTGCACGAGGGACTGCGCGGTGAGGGCGTCCTCGGCCCCGCGCGGTGTGGTCTCCCACTCCTCGGCGAGGGGGTCGGGGTTGGCGAAGTCGGGAGGGTAGAGGGAGATCACCCGAACCCCCTGGGGCCGCAGGCGCTTGGAGAGGATGTCGACGAACCCTGCCTGGGCGCTCTTGGCCGCGTAGAAGGCGTCGTGCGCGTCCGACCGGTGATGCCCAGCGGTGCCGCAGGCGGAGACCATGGTCACCACATCCGGCTTGTCCGAGTTGAGCAGGAGGGGGAGGAAGCTCTTCACGGTCAGGACGGTGCCGGTGGCGCCGGAGGCGATCGTGTCGACGACCTCGGCATCGGAGGCGGACAGGAGGTCCGGGCCTTCGAGGTAGCGGGAGCCGTTGTTGATCAGCACGTCGACGTGGTCGGTGTGCCGGCCGACTCCGGCAGCGAAGCCGCGGATCGAGGCGGGGTCCGTCAGGTCACAGGCGAAGGCGTGGACGCGCTGGTGCCCTCGGTCACGAATCTCGTCGCGGACCCGCTCGGCGGCGGCGAGAGTGCGCGCGGACAGGAACACCTCGGCGCCGAGGTCCGCGAGACGAACGGCCAAGGTGCGCCCGAAGTCCCGGCCGGCAGCGGTGATGACCACCCGGTGGTCGTCGAATCTCATGTCAGTGCTCCTGGCTGGCGGATCGGGTGTTGCGGTGGCGGCAGTTCCTGCCGGCCATGCGTCCAGGCTTGCCGACGCACAGCGGTGTCACATCCTCCTGGACGGCCGGAGCCATCCCCTCGCCGGGGGAGACCGGGGGCGTCGATGACGGTCCTGGCCCGCCGCTACGATCTGCTCGGTTCGCTGCGCGAAGGGCGCGGCGCAGGGCGGGGGAGCGGGCGTTGGCCGAGGTGGACGAGGGCGCGGGGCAGAAGTGGTACCAGCGGCCCCGGTTGGTGATTCCGGCTGCCGCGGCGGTGGCGCTGCTGCTCGTCGGCGGCTCGGTGTGGGCGCTGTCCGGTGCGGACGGCGTGACGCCGACGGCCGTGGCGACCGCGAGTGCGAGCCCGACCGCTGTCCCGACTGCCGTCCCGACTGCTGTCCCGACTGTGACGGCCACGGTGGCAGCCACGCCGACGCCGAGTCCGACCGAGGCGCCGCCGTCGCCGCAGCCGTCCGCCACGGAGACGGCGACCCCCACAGCGGAACCCACGAGCGACGCTCCGGCCCCCGCCGCGAAGAAGCCGACGAGCACCCCGGCAGCGCACCCCAGGACGGCCGACACCCCCGCACCGAAGCCGAAGCCCCAGGACCCGAAGCCCCCGGCCGCCCAGGACCCCCACACCATCCCGCCCGTGCCCTGCACCGTCTGCTCGACGACCCCGCAGCCCGGCTCGGGCGACTGCTACCCGCGCGGGGCCGCCCAGGTCATGGTCTGCGGCCCGGTCCAGACCGGCATCCCGATCCCGCGCCCCCCGGCCCCGGCATTCACGCCGGGCTCCGTGCACTGAGGCAGGGATCTCGACCAGGACATGTCCGTCCCGGATGAGTCCGCGTGCCGTCACCGGCAGGTGCCCCGAGCAGGGTCCCGACGAACCGTCGGAAACCGGGCGTGTCCGTGGCGGGTAGCATGCGGTCAACATCTCGTCAGATGCCGGGAGTTGGCGTATGAGCGCACTGGTGGTGGGGTCGCGGGCCAGCCATCTGGCGCGGGCCCAGGTGAGGGAGTTCCTGGCGCCGCTGCGGGAGCGCTTCCCCGATGTGGTCTTCCGCCAGCGGGTGATCACGGAAGCCGGGGACCAGGACCGCAGGTCGGCTCTCCGGGAGGTGTCGGAGCGCGGCGGAGGCTCGGCCTTCTCCGTGAACCAGGTGAACGCGCTGGCGTCCGGCGAGGTCGATGTGATCGTGCACTCGCTCAAGGACCTGCCGACCGCGAACCCGCCCGGCCTGTTCCTCCTGCCCCCGCCCACCCGTGCCGACGTGCACGACGCGCTGTGCGGCTCGAAATTGGCCGATCTCCCGTACGGCGGAAGGATCGGCACCTCGGCGTCGCGCCGGATCGCCCAGCTGCTGCACGTCCGCCCGGACCTGGTGCCGGTGGAGATCCGGGGGAACGTGCCGACCCGCCTCGGCAAGCTCCGGACACAGCGGCTGGACGCGGTGGTGCTGGCGGCGGCCGGGATCAAGCGGCTCGGCCGCGGCGAGGAGATCAGCGAGATCCTGCCGATCGGGCTGTTCCCGCCGTCGCCGGGGCAGGGCGCGCTGGGCATCCAGATCCGGGAGGACAACGAGCTGGCCCGCGAGATCCTGGCCGGCGCCGGCGACCCGGTGACGGATGCGGAGGTGCGGGCCGAGCGGGCGATGCTGGCCGAGCTCCACGGCGGTTGCTCGGTGCCGGTCGGTGCTTTCGGCAAGGCCGACGGCGACGTGCTGACCCTGCACGGGCAGGTCACCTCCGTGGACGGCGGGCGGCAACTGGAGGCCCACTGCTCCGGTCCGTTGGGCGAGCCGGAGAAGCTGGGCATGCAGGTGGCCGGCCTCCTGCTGGACCAAGGTGCGGAGAAGATCCTGGTGGAGGCCCGGCCGGCGGCTTAGGCGCGGAGGCGGGACACGTCCAGGGCCGCGTAGGTGATGGTCCGGTCCGCTTGAGCTGAGGGCTGTGAGGATGCCCACCGGTCGGCATGCTCGCTGTCCGGGGTGGTTCTGCTGCGCGGGAAGTCGGGTGGGTCGACTTCCTGTGCGTGGTTCGGTGGTTGGCCGGGGTTGCCACAGCCGAACAGGCTCAGGGTCGGACGGTCAGATGTGTCCGTCGGTGGTGGTGGCGTCGGTCCAGTGGGTGGCTTCGAGGACGGCGGAGGCGGCCTGGGCTGGTGTCAGGTCGGTGGTGTCGACGGTGATGTCGGAGATCCCGGCCGCTTCCAGGACGAGGTGGAGTTCCTCGGCCCGCCGCAGGTGCCAGGGCAGGGAGGCCGTGTCGTGATCGGTTTCGTGCCGCGTCCGGAGCCGGGCGTGGACGGTGGCGAGGTCTGCGGTCAGGCGGCACACCCTCAGCGGCATGCCCAGGGCCTCCTGGTAGGCGTTCCGTTCGGCGGTGTTCTCGGCGACGCCGGCCAGCACGAGGCGCTGGGCGCCCGCCGCGCGGTAGTTGCCGGCGACCGCCCGCAGGTTGGCGAGCAGGAGACGGTGCTGGAACGGGTCTCCGTCGGGGGCGGGCCACGCCTGGCAGAGCCGGTCGAGGTCGATGACCGCGTGCGGCACGCCCCTGTCGGCCAGCAGGTCACCCAGCAGATCGGCGGTGGCGGTCTTGCCCACACCGACCGTGCCCGTCAGGAGCAGTGCTTCCTGTCGGGCGGAGCGGGTGGGGAGGTTGTGGTCGTGGGTCATGCGATTTCCAAGCGGTGCGGGCCCGTTCGGGGGCGTGGTCAGTGGGCGGGCTCGGACATCGTTGAGCTGGGAGTCCGTGCACCACACCCTGCCAACGTTCGCCCGATTCGACCACGAATTATGTGCTCCGCCCGGTCATGCCGTGATCGGCTTCGGCCGGGACGGTGACGGCGGGGGAGCGCAGGAAGTCGGTGGGGTCGACTTCTTGTGGGTGGCGGCTTGGGTGCGGCAGTGGGTGAGGGCGGGTTTGATGCGGGAGTCGGAGGTGGGGGTGGTGGTGAGGAGTTCGCTGGTGTCGGCCTCGGCGGGCCAGGGCGTGGAACCAACGCGGGAGACGAGTGCGGCGAAAGTTCCCCAGGGGGCGGATGAGGGAGCGCGAGGGTAGTGCGCCATCACGCTGTGCATGTAAATGATTGCGTTCTGGTGTTAGCCGGTGGGGCCGCAGAGGTACGGTGACGCCAGATCGGCGTGCGGGCGTGTGGTGCACAACTGGGGGCAGTGATGACGCAGCGGAAGGCCAGGGGGACGACGGCGAGCTCCGCGATCATGTTCGGCGAGGAGATCCGCTTCGCCCGCGATGCGGCGGGCTACCGGCAGGAGGACGTGGGCAAGCTCCTGCACTGCGACCGGACGGTGATCTCGCGGACCGAGGGCGGGAAGCGCAAGCCGTCGGCCGAGGAGGTCGAGGAGCTTGATCGGCTATACGGCACGGGCGACTTGCTGAAGCGGCTGTACGGGCGGGTCGACTGGACGGCTCAGGTCGAGCATCCGGACTGGTTCCAGGCCCATGCGGATACGGAGGCCGAGGCAGCGGGGCTCCAGGCGTTCCAGGCGAACTACGTTCATGGGCTGCTGCAATGCAGGGACTACGCGAGGGCGATGTTCGAGGCGGGTGGGACCGACGAACGCCCTGAAGTGATCGAGGATCGGGTCAACGCGAGGCTTGCGAGGCAGGAGCGGTTCCTCGCCGAGGGTGGGCCGCAGTTGGTCGTGCTTCTGGACGAAAGTGCCATCCGGTCGGTGGTTGGCGGGCCGAGGGTGATGGTGCGGCAGATGTATCACCTGCTGCGCGTTGCTGAGCACGGAAACATCGTCGTTCAGGTGGTGCCGTTCACGGCTCGGGCGACGATCATCAACATGTCAATGGTCCTTCTGGAGATGCCCGATGGACAACACTCGGTGTATTCGGAGAGTCTTGACATGGGGTGTCCCAGCGGCGATCCGGCCATCGTTTCCGGGCATCGGCGGCGCTATGATCGGCTGCGCGGCGATGCACTCACGGCGGCCGAATCGCTCGCGCTGATCGCCGAGGCGCTGGAGGGGTTCAGAGATGACGTGGAACGAGCTCAACGAAGCCAGTTGGTGCAAGAGCAGCTACAGCGGCACGAACGGCGGCGACTGCATCGAGGTGGCCCCCGGGTTCCCCGGCCTCGTCCCCGTGCGTGACTCCAAGGACCCGCAGGGGCCGGTGCTTGTGTTTCCGGCCCCCGCTTGGGCTTCCTTCCTCTCCGGGCTTCAGGCTGGTGACTTCTCGGAGCTGTAGCTCCGTCACTTCCTCGCGTTGGTGCGGCGGGTGGGCTCTGCCGTCGTCGGGTCCTCCGGCCAGGGGTGGCGGGGGTAGCGGCCCCTGAGATCTGCGCGGACGGCGTGGTAGCCGGTCTGCCAGAAGGACGCCAGGTCTCCTGTGACTGCTGCGGGGCGGCCCGCTGGGGAGAGCAGGTGGATGGTCAGCGGGACGCGGCCTCCCGCCAGGGCGGGCGTGGCCGTCCAGCCGAAGAGTTCTTGCAACTTGACGGCCAGTACTGGGCGTTCGTCGCTGTAGTCGACTCGGATCTTGGAGCCGGACGGCACCGTGATCCGCTCGGGGGCGAGCTCGTCCAGGCGGCCTGCCTCCCCGGTGGCCCAGGGGAGTAGGCGTTGGAGGGCAGACGTCGTATCGATCCTCGCGAGGTCGGATCGGCGGCGGGCGCGGGAGAGTTCGGGTTCCAGCCACTCTTCGGCGCGTTCCAGGAGCGAGGCATCGGAGACGTCCGGCCAGGGCGCGCCGATCGCCGTGTGCAGGAAGGCCAGGCGTTCGCGTAGGCCGGGGGACGGAAAGGTCAGGAGCGCGCTGACGCCCTCTCGGGTCAGGCCTTCCAGGACGGAGGCGCGGACCAGCAGCGGGTCGGGGCGGTCCAAAGGGGACGCGGAAAGCTCGATCGCTCCCAGGGAATCGAGCCGGCGGGAGACCACCTCGCTTCGTCGGGTGTCCCAGTGGACTTCCTCAGCGGTCGTGAGCAGTGGCGCTCCCGCGAGGCGGGCGGTGTCCTCGTCCAGTGCTGCGGCGTGCAGGATGCGCGCCGAGTGTGAGCCCGCCGGGCGGTCGGCGACCGCCACGGCCAGCCAGGGCAGCGCGCCCAGCGTCGTGCCGGGGGCCAGCTCGGCGGCCGTTCCGGAGGCCATCAGGTAGGGGCTGCGCTCGCCGGGTGCCGGCTTCTCCACCCGCGCGCGGGCGATCCGCTCGGGGAAGGCGAGGGCCACGACCAGGCCCACGGCGGTCGTGTCGGGAAGCCGAGTGGCGGGCTCGTCGCCCGCAGCGCGCTCCAAGCGGCGGACTTCGTCGCGCCAGCGGCCGGCGTAGGGGTCCTTGGACGAGCGGACCGTCCGCCACACCGCGCCCAGGTCGTCGCCGAGTGCCCGCGGAGGTTCCTCGGAGAGCAGCGCGACCACCTCGGCCGCTCGCCGCGCACCGACTGCGGGAGCCCCGTCGACCAGCGCGCGCCCCAACCGGGGGTGCAGCCCCGTCCGGGCGAGGCGGACGCCGCGCGTCGTCGCCCGGCCGTCGGCGTCGACCGCGCCCAACGCCTGCAGCGTCTGCCGGGCGGCGGCCATCGCGCCCGCCGGGGGCCGGTCGGGCAGGGCGAGGCCCGTGGCGTCAGGGTCGCCCCAGCAGGCGGCCTGCAGCGCGAACGGGGTGAGGTCGGCGAGCGCGATCTCGGGTGTGGGGAAGCGGGCAGCGAGCGCGTCCTCGGCCTCGGCCCAGCACCGGTAGACGGTGCCCGGGGCCTCGCGCCCGGCGCGGCCCGCGCGCTGGCGGGCGGCGGCGAGCGAGGCGCGGACGGTGACGAGGGCGGCCAGGCCGCGGGCGTGGTCGGTGCGCGGTTCGCGGGCGAGTCCGGCGTCGACGACAACGCGGACGCCGGGCACGGTGAGCGAGGACTCGGCGACGGCGGTGGCCAGGACGACCCGACGGCGTTCCCCAACCGAGAGCGCGGCGTCCTGCACGGCCTGCGGCGCGCGGCCGTGCAGTTGCAGGACGTCCGCGGACAAGCCGCCCAACTGCCCTGCCACCCGCGCGATCTCGCCGACGCCGGGCAGGAAGCAGAGCACGTCCCCCTCCTGCTCGCTCAGCGCTCGCCGCACCACCGCCGCGACGTGGTCGAGCAGCGCCGGGTCGACCCGCGTGCCGTGCGCCGGCCGGACGGCGCACGGCGGCGGTGCCCACACGACGTCGACCGGGTGGGAGATGCCGTGGGCCTCCACCACCGGTGCACGGCCGAGGAGTTCGGCCCAGGCCTCGGTGTCCGAGGTGGCCGAGGCGCAGACCAGCCGCAGCTCCGGCCGCAGCGCCGCCCGGACGTCGAGCAGGAACGCGAGCGCGGTGTCGGCGTCGAGGTGCCGCTCGTGGCACTCGTCCAGGACGACCACGTCCACGCCCGGCAGCTCCTGGTCGCGCTGCAACCGTTGCAGCAGCACACCGGTGGTGACGACCTCCACGACCGTCGAGGGCCCGACGCGACGCTCCCCGCGTACGGTGTAGCCGACTTCGCGGCCCACGGACGAGCCGAGCAGCCAGGCCATCCGTCGCGCGGCGGCCCGCACCGCGAGCCGCCGCGGCTCGGCGACGAGCACGCGTCGAGAAGGACCGGAACCGAGCAGCCCCGCCAGCGCCAGCGGCACCAGCGTCGTCTTGCCGGTGCCGGGCGGCGCCGCGAGGACGGCGGCGCCGTGCCCGTCCAGCGCGCGGTGGAGGGCGGGCAGGGCGGTGCGGACCGGGAGTTCCCGCCACGAAGGATGCAAGGTCAGCCCCGCTCGGCCACGAAGATCGCGGTGCCGGGGATCAGCCGCCCGCGCAGCGGGGACCAGCCGCCCCACTCCTGCTCCAGGCCGGCCGGCCACTCCGGCTCGACCAGGTCCAGCAACCGGAAGCCGGCGCCGACGAGTTCGCGGACCCGGTCGCCGGTGGTGCGGTGGTGCTCGACGTAGCTGGCGCGCCCCTGCTCGTCCTCCTCGACGTACGGGGTGCGGTCGAAGTAGGAGGCGGTCGCGGTGAGGCCCTCGACGCCCGGCTCGTCGGGGAAGGCCCAGCGGATCGGGTGGGTCACCGAGAACACCCAGCGCCCGCCGGGCCGCAGCACCCGGTGCACCTCGCGCATCAGGCGCGCGGTGTCGGCGCTGAACGGCACCGCGCCGTAGGCGGAGCAGACGATGTCGAAGGAGCCGTCGGCGAAGGGCAGCACGGCGGCGTCGGCCTGGACGACCGGGACGGGCGCGTCGCCGCGGCCGAGGTCGATCCGGCGGGAGTGCTGGAGCTGGCGGAAGGAGATGTCCAGGGCGACCGGCCGCGCGCCCCGGCCGGCGAGCCAGCGCGAGCACTGGGCGGCGCCGGCGCCGAGCTCCAGGACGTCCTTTCCGGCCACGTCGCCCAGCAGCCGGGCGTCGGCCTCGTCCAGGCCCTCCGGGCACCAGGTGAAGCGGTCGTCGCCGAGGAACTCGCCGTGCTCGTCCTGGTACTCGTCCGCGTTGCGGTCCCACCAGTGCCGGCTGGCGCGGCTGCTCTCACCGGCTCCGGCCTGGCGCCTTACCGCGTCGTCGCCGTCGTCGTCAAGATCGTTGAGCTCGGACTGGGGGGTGGTGGCCACGGTGATAATGCCCATCGCGTAGGGTGTGGTGTGCGGAAGCGCCGCTGCCGCGAGCCGGCCCGAGAGGGCTCGGATCCAGGCGGTGGCATCCGGGGAGTAGGGCCCCTGCGGGCGCCGCCGTCAGGCGCGCAATCGGAGGATATGGCCTGATCCGTACCAGGCTCCACCGTCTTGCCGCTCTTGGCGTTGACCGTGCCTGGCCGTCCCCGTATGCTACAAGTTGCGCTGCGGGCCTGCGCGCCTCGGACGGAGCAGGTCGCGCTCGCATCTGTCGAAGACCCCACGGTCGCAAGACGGACGCCGGTTCTCGTTGTCTACGGGAAGGCCGGTGCGCCGTGTTCTTGGCTGTCCGGCTTTCGGTGGGAGCGATACGGGCCCTCCGCGTGGCATTACCTACGACTTTCATGTCCGTACCGGAGCCCTTTTCCTAATGACGAGCCCCACCGACTCCTCCCTCAGCACCACCCCGCAGGTCGCGGTCAACGACATCGGCGACGCGGAGGCCTTCCTCGCCGCCATCGACGAGACCATCAAGTACTTCAACGATGGCGACATCGTCGAGGGCGTCATCGTGAAGGTCGACCGTGACGAGGTCCTCCTCGACATCGGTTACAAGACCGAGGGCGTCATCCCGTCCCGCGAGCTCTCGATCAAGCACGACGTTGACCCGCACGAGGTCGTCGCCGTCGGTGACAACATCGAGGCCCTGGTTCTCCAGAAGGAGGACAAGGAGGGTCGTCTCATCCTGTCCAAGAAGCGCGCTCAGTACGAGCGTGCCTGGGGCACGATCGAGAAGATCAAGGAAGAGGACGGCATCGTCACCGGTACCGTCATCGAGGTCGTCAAGGGTGGTCTCATCCTCGACATCGGCCTCCGCGGCTTCCTCCCGGCCTCGCTCGTCGAGATGCGCCGCGTCCGCGACCTCCAGCCCTACGTGGGCAAGGAGCTCGAGGCCAAGATCATCGAGCTGGACAAGAACCGCAACAACGTGGTCCTGTCCCGCCGTGCCTGGCTGGAGCAGACCCAGAGCGAGGTCCGCCAGACCTTCCTCACCACCCTCCAGAAGGGTCAGGTGCGCTCCGGCGTCGTCTCCTCGATCGTCAACTTCGGTGCCTTCGTGGACCTGGGTGGCGTCGACGGCCTGGTGCACGTCTCCGAGCTGTCCTGGAAGCACATCGACCACCCGTCCGAGGTCGTCGAGGTCGGTCAGGAGGTCACCGTCGAGGTTCTCGACGTTGACATGGACCGCGAGCGCGTCTCCCTGTCGCTGAAGGCGACCCAGGAGGACCCGTGGCAGCAGTTCGCCCGCACGCACCAGATCGGCCAGGTCGTCCCCGGCAAGGTCACCAAGCTGGTTCCGTTCGGTGCGTTCGTCCGCGTGGACGAGGGCATCGAGGGTCTGGTCCACATCTCCGAGCTGGCCGAGCGCCACGTCGAGATCCCGGAGCAGGTCGTCCAGGTCGGCGACGAGATCTTCGTCAAGGTCATCGACATCGACCTCGAGCGTCGTCGCATCAGCCTGTCGCTGAAGCAGGCCAACGAGGCCCTGGGTGCCAACCCGGCCGAGGTCGAGTTCGACCCGACCCTGTACGGCATGGCCGCCTCGTACGACGACCAGGGCAACTACATCTACCCGGAGGGCTTCGACCCCGAGGCGAACGACTGGCTGCCCGGCTTCGAGAAGCAGCGTGAGGAGTGGGAGCGCCAGTACGCCGAGGCGCAGGCCCGCTTCGAGCAGCACCAGGCCCAGGTCATCAAGAGCCGCGAGGCCGACGCCGAGGCCGCTGCCGAGGGTGGCGACGCGGTTGCCGCCGCCGCCGGTGGCTCCTACTCGTCCAGCAGCGACGAGGGCTCGGGCGCCCTGGCCTCCGACGAGGCCCTGGCCGCCCTGCGCGAGAAGCTGGCCGGCGGCCAGAGCTGAGGCTCTCGCTTCCCGCTGGCGACTAGCTAGGGGAGGGGCGGGCCCCCGCGTGGGGGCGGGGGGGGGGGGCAGGGCGTTTAGGGGGTGTTTGTTTTGGTGTTTTTTTTTGGGGGATGGTGTGTTTTTTGTGAAAGCCCAACCCAACGCC
>NZ_JBHYWI010000011.1:5739-61718 GCF_042751525.1 Kitasatospora sp. NPDC059408 | reverse complement strand
CGCCCTGCGCGAGATGGTGGCCGGGGGCCTGAGGTGTGGCTCTCGATTCCGCGGGGCGTCTAGCTAGGGGAGGGGCCCCACCCGGATTCCGATCCGGGTGGGGCCCCTTTCGTTTTCCGATTTGACTTATGTGGTGTTTATGTGCAGGAAAGTGTGAGATGAGGCTCATCGCCCTTCCCTAGGCCGGAGTTCGGGTTCCACCTACATTGAGTGGAACTGCCCGAAAGGCTCCTTCATGCACAAGCCCTCCGCCGCTGCCGCCGACCTCCGGGTCCGCGGGCGGCTCGCCGCCCTCGGGCGGTTCTGCTTCCGGCACCGGCGCTGGGTCCTCGGCTTCTGGGCCGTCGTCCTGGTCGTCGGTGTCGTGATCGGGGGCCGGGTCTTCGAGGGGTCGGTGGCCGGGGCCTCCTCGGCCAGTTCCGAGGCCGACCGGGGCAGTGCGGTCGCCACCGCGGCCGATCCGGCCCGGGGAGTCGTCACCGCCGTCGTCGACGGGAGGCCGGTGGACGACGGGGCGGTACGGGCGGCCGTCGCCAAGGCCACCCGGGAGATCGCCGCCCTGCCCGGCGTCGCGTCCGCGAACGACGCGTACGGGCCGGGGCCGGCCGCCGCCGCGCTGCGGTCCGCCGACGGGAACGCGAGTCTGGTGACCGTCCGGATGGCCGACACGAGCACGGCCGCCCAGGCCGACGCCGTCACCCAGCGGCTGGCCGCGCTGAACGGCACCGGCGGCGCGCACGTCACGGTGGGTGGTGACCTCGTGCTCCAGCAGGAGGTCAAGAAGCAGACCGAGCAGGACACCCGCTTCGGCGAGATCGTGACCCTGCCGCTCACCCTGGTCGTCATGGTGCTGGTCTTCGGCGGCCTCGCCGCGGCCAGCCTGCCGGTGATCGGCGCGGTCGCCTCGGTGGGCGGGGCACTGCTGGCGATGTTCGGCTTCAGCCGGATCATGGACATCGACACCAGCGTGCTGCCGATCGCCACGGTGCTCGGGCTCGGGCTCTCGATCGACTACGCGCTGCTCATGGTGAACCGTTTCCGCGAGGAACGCGGGCACGGCGCCGGCATCGCCGCCGCCGTCGAACGCACCGCCGCGACCGCCGGGCGCACCGTCGCGTTCTCCGGACTGACCGTCGCCGTCGCGCTCTCCGGCCTCTTCGTCTTCACCAGCCCGGTGCTCGGGGCCGTCGCCGCCGCCGGCGTGAGCGTGGTCGTGATCGCCGTCGCCGCGGCGCTCACCCTGATCCCCGCGCTGCTCGGCTTCGCCGGCTCGCGGATCAAGGCGCCCGCCGCGCCGGTGCCCGACGAGGGCTTCTTCAGCCGGACCGTCCGCCGGGTCCGCAAACGGGCGGTGCCCGTCGCACTCGCCTGCACCGCGCTGCTGATGGCGGCCGGGGCGCCGTTCCTGCACGCGGAGATGCGCAACTCCGGGGCGGCCGTGCTGCCCGCCTCCTCCGCCGGGCGGCAGGTCGCGGACGCGATCGACCAGCGCTTCCCGCAGGTCGCGGCCGCGCCGATCACGGTGGTGGTCGAGGGCGGGGCGCCGGTGGCGCAGGCGTACGCGGACGAGGTCGTCGCCAAGCTGCCCGGGGTGAGCGGGGTGCGGGCGGTCACGCCGGTGAGCGACTCCGTCTCGACGATCGACGTGCTCGTCCACGGGGACCCGCAGGGCGGGACGGCCAAGCAGGTCGTCGACGAGCTGCGGGCCGACCGCGGCGGGCTGAAGACCTACGTGACCGGCGGCGCCGCCTCGGTGGTCGACTTCTCGAACGAGCTGACCTCGCGCGGGCCCTGGGCGCTCGGGCTGGTCGCGCTCGGGACGCTGGTGCTGCTGTTCCTGATGACCGGCTCGGTGGTGATGCCGGTCAAGGCGCTGCTGATGAACCTGCTGTCGCTGGGCGCCTCGCTCGGCGCGCTCACGCTGATCTTCCAGGACGGGTACTTCAGCGGGCTGCTCGGGTTCAGTCCGACCGGCGGGCTGGAGACCTTCATCCCGGTGTTGGTCTTCGCGTTCGCGTTCGGGCTGTCCATGGACTACGAGGTGTTCCTGCTCGCCCGCATCAAGGAACTGCACTCGCGCGGCTACAGCTGTGCGAAGGCCGTGGAGCTGGGCGTGCAGCGCAGCGGGCGGATCATCACCTCGGCGGCGCTGCTGATGGTGATCGTCTTCGCCGGGTTCGCGCTCGGGGACATGCTCATGGTCAAGCAGATGGGCATCGCCCTGGCGGTCGCCGTCGCGGTGGACGCCACGCTGGTGCGCTGTCTGCTGGTGCCGGCCGCGATGAGCCTGTTCGGCGAGTTCAACTGGTGGGCGCCGGCGCCGCTGCGGCGGCTGCACCGGCGCTTCGGGCTGAGCGAGCACGTCGAGCTGCCGCCGATCGCACCGGCGGTGATCCCGGCGCAGCGTCCCGAGCTCGTGGGCACGGGGACGGGCTCGGCGCAGTCGGCGCAGTGACGGGCTCGGCACGGCCGGCCCGGTGACCGGATGAGGGCCGGAGGCCTGGTGACGGGCCCAGCGCCGGCGGCTCGGTGACGGGCCCAGGGTCGGCGGCTCGGTGACGGGCCCGGTACGGCCGGCCCGGTGACGGGCTCAGCGCAGTCGGCTCAGCAGGGTGACGCTCGCGCGCAGGGTCTGCCGCTCCTCGGGGGTGAGGCGGGTCTCGATGGCGGCGGCGATCTGCGCCTCGCGGCGGGCGCGCTGTTCGAGGAGGGCGTCGTGGCCGGCCCCGGTGGCGGTGACGAGCAGCTTGCGGCCGTCGGTGGGGTGCGGGCCCTGGGTGACCAGGCCGGCCTCGGTGAGCAGGGCGACGGTGCGGGCCATCGACTGGTGGCGCACCCGCTGGCGCTCGGCGAGCTCGGCGACGGTGTAGGCGCGTTCGTCGCGGACGAGGAGGCCGAGGACGGCGGCCTGGTTCTGGGGCAGCTCGTCGTTGTCGCGCAGGGAGCGGACCAGGCCGCCGAGGGCGGCGCGCAGGTCGGCGGCGAGTTCGAGGGTCTCGGGGGCCGGACTGTTCATGGCAGAAGCCTACCGGGAATCTGTGCAGCAAAACTGTGTAGGCATGCTGCGCAGTTTCGCTGTATTGTTTTTCCCATGCGAATCACCAAGTTCGGACACGCCTGCGTACGCCTGGAGCACGACGGCACCACCGTCGTCATCGACCCCGGGATGTTCACCGACCCCGCCGCCCTCGCCGGGGCCGACGCCGTCCTGATCACCCACGAGCACATGGACCACTTCGAGGAGTCCCGGCTGCGCGCCGCGCTGGAGGCCGACCCGGCCCTGCGGGTGTGGACCAACGACGCGGTGGCCGCCCAGCTCGACGGCGTGGCGCAGCGCGTGAGCGCCGTCGGCGAGGGCGACGCGTTCGAGCTCGGCGGGCTGGAGGTGTCGGTGCACGGCGAGTGGCACGCGGAGATCCACCGGGACGTCCCACTCGTGAAGAACATCGGCTTCCTGTTCGGCGGCCGCCTCTTCCACCCCGGCGACGCGCTCACCGTGCCGCCGCACGCCGTCGAGACGCTGCTGCTGCCGATCGGCGCGCCCTGGAGCAAGGCGGGCGAACTGGTCGACTACGTCCGCGAGGCCGCCCCGCGCGTGGCGGTGCCCGTGCACGACGCGGTGCTCAGCCCGATCGGGCTCGCCGTGCACTCCCGCCTGGTCGGCGAGGACGGGCCGGGCGGTGCCCGGCTGCGGGCGCTGGGCGAGGGCGAGAGCCTCGACCTCGGCTGACCGCCGGGAGGGCGGCGCCGGTAGCCTGGCGCCATGCTGAAGATCGGACTGACGGGTGGCATCGGCGCCGGCAAGAGCGAGGTGTCCCGGCTGCTCGCCGCCCACGGCGCGGTGATCGTGGACTCCGACGTGCTCGCCCGCGAGGTGGTCGCGCCCGGGACGGCCGGACTCGCCGCCGTGGTGGCCGAGTTCGGGCCCGCCGTGCTGCGGCCGGACGGTGCGCTGGACCGTCCGGCCCTCGGTGCGATCGTGTTCGCCGCCCCGGACCGGCTCCAGGCGCTGAACGCGATCGTCCACCCGCTGGTGCGGGCCCGCTCGGCCGAGCTGGAGGCCGCCGCCGCGCCGGACGCCGTCGTCGTGCACGACGTGCCGCTGCTCGCCGAGAACGGGCTCGGCCCGCTGTACGACCTGGTCGTCGTGGTCGACGCGGCGGACGACGTGCGGGTCGCGCGGCTGGTGGAGCTGCGCGGCATGACCGAGGACGAGGCCCGGGCCCGGATGGCCGCGCAGGCCACCCGCGAGGAGCGGCTCGCGATCGCGGACGTCGTGATCGACAACAGCGGTCCGCTGGAGGAGCTGCCGGCCCGCGTCGCCGAGGTGTGGGCGCGGCTGCGGCCCCGCTCCTGATCAGGTCGCGCCGGCCGGCACGTCGGCGGTGAGCGGCAGGCGGGCCCGGACGGCGAAGCCGCCCTCCGGGGTGGGGCCCGCCTCCAGGGTGCCGCCGAGGTCGTCCGCGCGGGTGCGCATGCCGTCCAGGCCGTGTCCGCCGGAGGGCAGGTGCGGGTCCTCGCCGCCGTCGCCGGGGGAGTTGACGACGGACAGGCGCAGCCCGTCCGCGCGGATCTCGACCGTGACGGCGACGGTGGCCGAGGGGGCGTGCTTGTGCACGTTGGTGAGCGCCTCCTGGACGATCCGGTAGGCGGCGTACTGGACGGCGGGGCTCGGCTCGGGCCCGCCGTCGGCCGGGCCGTCGATGCTCAGCCGTACGGACAGGCCGGCCCGGCGGGACTCCCCGACGAGTGCGGGCAGTCCGCCCAGGGACGGGCCCTCGTCGGAGGCGGGCGTCAGCACGCCCAGCAGTCCGCGCAGTTCGGTGAGGGCCTGCAGGCCGAGGGTGCGGATCAGCCCGAGGGTCTCCTTGACGACGGCCGGGTCGTTCGGCGCGGCGACCTGGCAGGCGCCGGCGTGCAGGGTGATCAGCGAGACCCGGTTGGACACGACGTCGTGCATCTCCCGGGCGAGCCTGGCCCGTTCGGCTGCGGCGGCGCGTTCCTCGGCGTGCTGCCGGGCGGCCTCCAGGAGGCGGTTGCGGTCTTCGAGCAGGTCGACGGCGCGGGCGCGCTGGTGGGCGGTGAGGCCGAGGGCGAGCGGCACGGCGCCGTACACGAGGGGGTCCTCGATGATGTTGGCGATGTTGTTCAGCGTGCTGAGGTCGCCGAGGTCGAACGGGATGAGCAGGCGGATCTCGGCGAGGACGGCGATCACGACGAGCGCCCGGGTCCGGCCGCGCCGTGCGGCGAACCCGTAGAGCGCGACGGCGAGGGGCAGCTGGCCGCTCAGCAGGGTGAGCGCGGTGACCGTCGCCGGGGCCCGCCAGCGGAAGGCCAGGGCGAGCGCGCCGATCGCCATCAGGGTGGCGTTGACCCCGCGGGAGGACGTCGGCCCGACGTCCGGGTCGCCCGCGGCGAGCGGGACCAGGATCAGCAGGGC
This sequence comes from Kitasatospora sp. NPDC059408, assembly GCF_042751525.1. Lineage (NCBI taxonomy): Bacteria > Bacillati > Actinomycetota > Actinomycetes > Kitasatosporales > Streptomycetaceae > Kitasatospora > Kitasatospora sp. NPDC059408. Next base: position 56,278 of record NZ_JBHYWI010000011.1, on the reverse strand, counting down.
GAGGACGGTCGGGGCGAGCGCGACGACCGGGGCGGGCAGCCGGACCGGCAGGCTCACCAGCATCGTGGAGCGGTGGGCGGCCCGCAGGCCGGGGACCGGGCGGTGCCCGGGCTGCTGGTCGGTGGGCTGGCGCATGGGGGCATGCTTCCACACCGGGGTTCCGGCCGGTCTTGGATCCCGGTCGGCCCTGGATCCCGGTCGGCCCTGGATCCGGTCGGCCCTGGATTTCAGTGAGCCCCGGAAGCGACCATGGCGGGATGACCGATCATCTTCCCTCCGGGAGCCCCGCCGCGCCGGTCGAGGTCGTGCGGCTGCCGCAGTACACCCGTGCCGACCAGGACGAGATCCTCGGGCCCGGCGACGACCCCTACGGCGTGGCGCACACCGGGCTGACGTTCCTGCCCAAGGAGATCCACTTCGGCGTCCGGTCCGCCGGGGGCCGGCTCGTCGCGCACACCGGCCTGCTGCCGCTGCCCCTCACGATCGGGAGCGCGGAGGTGCCGGCCGTCGGCGTCGGGGGCGTCGCCGTCGCCGCCGACCGGCGCGGCGGCGGCCTCGCGCGCGCCGTGGTCGGGGCCGCCCTCGACCACGCCCGCACGCTCGGCCCCGCCTACGCCCTGCTGTTCTGCCGTCCGCCGCTCGTCGGCCTCTACGAGCGGCTGGGCTTCCGGGAGGTGCCCGGCGAGGTGACGGTCGAGCAGCCCGGCGGGCTGCTCGCCGTGATGCCACTGCGCACGATGTGGGCCCCGCTGCGGGCCGGCGCCGCCTGGCCGGAGGGGGCGGTGCGGCTGCGGTCGCTGCCGATGTGACGGGCCGGCACCAGGGTGAGCGGGCCGGGCGGGCCCGTCAGGCGGAGGCGGCGCGCTCGACGGAGGCGGCCCGCTCGACCGCGGCGGCGGCCAGGGCGCGGATCATCGCGTGCGGGCGGGTGCCGTCGCCGGACAGCTCCGGCTGGAACAGCGAGGCCAGGAAGAACGGGTGGTCCGTCAGCTCCAGGATGCGCACCGAGCCCGCCTCGTCCGCGCCGCTGAACCGCAGCCCGTGCTCGCGCAGCCGGTCCAGGTAGGCGGAGTTGAGCCCGTACGCGCAGTGGTAGCGCTCCAGCGTGCGGGTGGTGCCGAGGACGCGCTCGGCGAGCGTGCCGGGCGTGACGTTCACCGCGCCCTCGTGGCCGACCAGCGAGCACGCGAGCGGCTCGATGACCTGCTCGTCCCGGTCCGGGTCCTGCTCGGCGTGGACGGCGTCGCCGATGCCGCAGACGTCGCGGGCGAACTCCAGCACCGCGTGCTGGAAGCCGGCGCAGGTGCCGAGGAACGGGATGCCGAGCTCGCGGGCGGTCCGGACGGCGGCCAGGGCGCCGTCCTCGCTGCGGTAGGGGCTGCCGGGGAGCAGCCAGATCGCGTCGAAGCCGTCGAGGGCGCCGGGTGCCCCGGCGTCCTCGGTGGGGATCCAGTAAGCGTCCAGGTCGAGCTGGTCACGGGTGGCGAGGGCGTCGAGCAGGCCGGGGATGCGGGCGTGCGAGCGGACGGCGGGGGAGCGGTCGCCGACCAGGGCGATGCGCGGGGTCTGGTAGGTCATGCGGCTATCCTGGCCCGGCACCCGAGATCACCGCCAACGATGATTTCTTACCCATCGATCAGATCGGCTGATGAGACTGTGGATCCGCAGCAGCTGCGCACCTTCGTCACCGTCGTCCGCCTCGGCTCGTTCTCCGAGGCGGCGCGCGAGCTCGGGTACACGCAGTCCGCCGTCTCGCAGCAGATCGCCGCGCTGGAGGCGGACCTCGGGGCGCCGCTGCTCGTCCGCCGCCCGGTCGGCCCGACCGAGGCGGGCGTGCGGCTGCTGGAGCACGCCGCGCCGCTGCTCGTGCGGCTGGAGGCGGCGCGCGCCGACGTCGCGCGCCTGGTCGGTGCCGCGAGTGCCCGGCTGGTGCTCGGTGCCACCCCCCTGGCGCTCGGCACCGCGGTCGGGCGTGCGCTCGGCGAGGTGCGCCGGACGTACCCGCGCGCGGAGGTGGACGTCCGGGTGCTCGCCCAGGACGCGCTGCCCGCGCTGGTCGCCACCGGGGACGTCGACCTCGCCCTCGTCGACGGGCTCGCCGCGCCCAGCGACCCGCTGCCGCTGCCCGACGTCGGCCCGCTCGGCACCGTCGCCGTCGCCGAGCAGCCGGTCGTCGTGGCGCTCCCCGCCGGGCACCCGCTGGCCGGCCGGCCCGGGGTCGCCCTCGCCGACCTGTCCGCCGCCCGCTGGCTCGACGCCCCCGACCTCACCCCGCCGCCCGCCCGGCTGCGCGCGGCCACCGGCACCGACGGCTTCCGCCCCGCCACCCGCTACCGCGGCACGGACGTGCACGCCCTGCTCGCGCTCGTGGCCACCGGCCACGGCCTGGCCCTGCTGCCGCCGTCCGCCCTGGCCGCCGCCCCCGGCGTCGTCGGGGTGCCGGTCACGCTGCCGCGCCTGGTGCACCGCACCGAACTCGTGCACGGCAGCCTCCCGGAGGGCCCGGCGGCCCTGCTGGCCCGGGAGTTGACGCACCGGCAAACTCTTACCAAGTAGTTCACGTCCTGGGGCTGACGGTGTTCGTGGTGGCGCTGCTGTCATGGGCACAGTCGCCCGGCAGTCGGCCGGGCCGGCCCAGGAGAGAGCCTCCATGATGCTTCGTCAGCGCCTGACCGTGGTCGCCGCGGCCACCGCCCTCGCCGCCGCCGGGATCGCCGCCGGCACCGGGACCGCGCAGGCCGCCTCGCACCCGTCCGCCCACAAGTCCGGTGCCCGTGCGGCCGGTTGTTCGCGCGCGCACCTGCCGCTGCCCGACCCGTCCTGCACGCCGGGCGCGTACAACCCGGCCGTCACCCAGGCGACCATCCAGAAGACGATCTGCGTCTCCGGCTGGACCGCCACCGTGCGCCCGCCGGCGAGCTACACCAACGCCCTGAAGGCGCAGCAGATCGCGCAGTACGGCTACTCGGACACCAACCCGGCCGACTACGAGGAGGACCACTTCGTCCCCCTGGAGCTCGGCGGCGCCCCGCGCGACCCGCGGAACCTGTGGCCCGAGCCGCGGTACGGCAACGAGCCGGCGCAGAGCAAGGACACCGTCGAGAACCGGCTGAAGAAGGCGGTGTGCGGCGGGCAGGTCACGCTCGACGCCGCGCGCAGAGCGATCGCCTCCGACTGGACGACCGCGCTGAGCCGCCTCGGCCTCTGACGGCCGGCGGCGCGTGGTGACGGGCCGGCCCGTCCGGTCCCCTGTGCCGGACGGGCCGACCCGTCGTGCCCCGGTATCGCGACCGGGGCGGTCTGTGCGTGCTGCTCAGCAGCCCGGAAGGGCCTCGCAGGGCGGGGCCGCACCGGTGACGCCGGCCGGGCGGGTGGTGCGCAACCGACGGCTCCTCACGTGTCCGGTGTGCCGGATCGGGGTCGGGTGCCCGGTGGCTCCCGGCCCCTGGTGGGCACGCGGCATGGCTGGTCCTTCCCCCGTACGTCCGGGGGCACGACACCGTTTCCGACCTGGGCTTGAGGGGTACTCAGACCTGCGCGGCATCGACAGCGGTCGAAACCTAGTGCTATCCGGCCATCCCTTGCAAAGTGGAAAACCGGCTGGTAGCCCGGGGTGCCGGACAGTTGCAGCCGCCCGGTGGCGAAGGTGTGCGCGCCCGCGGAAGAAGCGATGGCGGGCCGGAGGTGGGAGCCGCCCTCCGGCGGCCCCGCACGGCCGGTCGGCCCTTCTGCCGCCTGGTGAACGGCCGTTGCGGGGAGGCGGGGGCGGGGTCGGGGACGTCAAGGGTTTCCCCGGCGAGGTTCGTGTGGGGACCAGCTGCCCCTACGCCCGGGTGCCCGGGACGCCGAGCTGGGCGGCGAGCCAGGGCAGGGCCTGGACGAAGGTCGCGGCGCCGGTCTGCCAGGTGTGCTTGCCGGAACCGACGGCCGTCGTCGTGCGGATGCCGTCCTTCTTCGCCGCGTCGTTCAGCACCTTGGCCGACTCGATCTGGCCGTGCTCCTCGTCGCCCTGGCCGAAGTAGCCGGACACGCCCTGGTACTTGGGGTGGTGGGCGAGGACGGTCACCGGGTCGTGCGCGGACCACGCGGCGGCGTCACCGCCGTAGAGCTCCTGGACGGTGTGGTCCTTGTCCCCGATGTACGGGCCCTTGTCGCCCGAGAAGTCGCCGAAGTGGGTGAAGACCGTGGGGTGTTCGACGGTGAGGTCGAAGGCGCAGGTGCCGCCCATCGACCAGCCGGCCACGCCCCACTTGTGCGGGTCGGTGGCGGCGTTGAAGGTCTTCTGGACGAACGGCGGGACGTCCTTGACCAGGTGGCTCTCGGAGTTGCCGTGCGGGCCGTCCACGCACTCGGTGTCCACCCGGAAGCCGCCGGTCGCGTCGACGAAGACGAGGATCGGCGCGAAGCCGTTGTGCTTGGCGGCGAACGCGTCCGCCGTCTTCACCGCGTCGCCGGAGCGGATCCAGTTGTCCGGCGCGGAGAACTCGCCGCCGATCATCTCCAGGACCGGCAGCTTGGGCCGGCTCTGACTGCGGAACCACGCGGGCGGCAGGTAGACCAGCTCCTGGCGGTGCGCGAAGCCGCTGGCGGTGTCCGGGATGTCGACCTGGACGATGCGGCCGGTCTTCGTCTTCCCGTGCATCGAGCCGAGCTGGGCGAGCGTGATCTGGTCCGGCAGCGGGTCGCCGCTCAGCTCGCCGACCGCGTCGCCGATGGTCGGGTAGTAGCCGGTCGCCACGTTGAGGCTGTTGGCCGCCGCGAACAGCGCGAGGACGGCGGCGAGCGGCGCCAGCGCCCGCCGCCACCAGCGGGCGCCGCGCCAGCCGAACCCGAGCACGCTGAACGCCCCCACCGCCACGCCGCTCCACAGCCAGACGCCGAACGGGATCGGGTCGGTGATGCCGGACAGGGTCAGCACCCCGACCGCCGCGAGCGCGGTCAGGCCCGCCGCCGCCCCGAGGGCGATCGGACCCCACTTGACGCGCCAGGTCCGGTCCCGCCAGCCGACGGCGGTGACGAACAGGGCGACGGCGACGGCCTGTACGGTCCACGGGAACCAGCCGCCGAGCAGTGAGACGTTCATGCGGCGGAGGCTAGGACGGGGACATGAGAGGGCGCTTAAAGGCTGGTGATCGTCTGATGGTCCGCTGGGAGGTGCCTGGGAGCCCGTCGGTGCCGGGCGTCGGGCCTCAGGGCCGCCGGAACAGCGCGGTGAGCAGGAACGGGACCCCGAAGAGCGGTGAGTCCGGGGACTGCTCGGCCATCGGACGGATCTCGACCGGCTCGAAGTCCGCGAAGAGGGCGCGCAGTTCCTCGGGCGCGTAGGCGAGGCCGCCCTCCAGGCCGCCGACGCGGTACAGGTCCTCGTCGGGCCGCTCCGAGCCCATCGCGCCGGCGGCGAAGGTGCTGAGCACGAAGTGGCCGCCGGGCGCGAGGACCCGGTCGAGCAGGGCGAGGTAACCGATCCTGCGGTGCGGCGGCAGGTGGTGGAGGCAGCCGGAGTCGATGACGAGGTCGTACCGGGCGTGCGGGAGCTCGACATCGAAGATGTTCCCGCAGTGGAAGCGCGGGCCGAGCCCGGAGGCCGCCGCCCGCTCCTCGGCCCACGCGACGGCGGCGGGCGAGAGGTCGACGGCGTCGACGTCGAAGCCGAGCGAGGCCAGGTGCAGGGCGTTGCGCCCCGGACCGCAGCCGAGGTCGAGCGCCCGGCCGCCGGGGGCGACGAGGCCGCGGTCGAGGTAGGAGACGAGGTGCTCGTCCGGCTTCGGCACGAAGAACGGGCGCCCGGCGCTCCGGTCGGCGTAGAAGCCGTCCCACCAGGCGGAGGCGTCGGAGGTCCAGCGGTCGGCGGCCGGGGGGAAGAGGCGGTCGAGGAGGGCGAGGACGTCTTCGGTGGTGCGGATCGTGCGGTTCATGGGGTCGAGCCTAGGCGGCTGCGAGAGGCTTTCCCAGGGCCAACTCCCCTGCTGGGAAGGGGTGTAGCGGCTCCTGACGGTGGGCTGCGGAGTGGGGCGTCCGGGCGCACCGGCCCCGGGGTGTGCAGGTGGCGGCGCGGGCGCCAGGGGGCGGGAAGGGCCGCTTCCGGGCGGGGCTGGGAGGTGCCCGGGAACGGCCCCGGATAACGCTTTCGCGACGGTCTCGACGGGCCCGCCGCGGCCTGCCGTCAGCTCGCGAAGCGCTCGCGCAGGGCGCGCAGGCCGGCCGTGAACACGCCGTGCACCAGGGCCGTCGACGCCTCGCGGTGCTCGCGCTCGACGTCGTACGTCGCGCTCCACTCGACGAACGCCGCGTCGGACTCGGTGACCGGCACCACCCGCAGGGTCGCCCGGTAGGAGCTCAGCTCGAAGGTGCCGTCGGCGAAGCCGTACGTGTAGCTCCGGGCCCCGTCGTCATAGCCGAGCAGCGTCTCGCTCAGCTCCGTGTCGCCGAGCTCGAAGAGGCGGACGGCGCCGACGGCCGTGCCGCCCAGGTCGTTGCCGCGCCGGCTCGGAGGCAGGTCCGGGTGCCACGCGCCGAGGGCGTGGAAGTCCCCGATCAGCTCCCACACCTTGCCGGCCGGAGCCTCCACCACCGTGCTGACCGTCGTCCCCGCCATGGCCGTTCCCCTTCGTCGCCGGATCCCGTGCGTCCCCGACCATCTTGGCCTTCGGCGAGACGATATGAGGAACGGTCAGGGAAACTCGCGCGTTCGGGCGGACATGAACGAAGAACCGGTGACCCTGCGCCCGATCGCCGAGGCGGACCTTCCGGTCCTCCACGCGATGATGAACGACCCCGACGCGCTCGGCGAGTTCCAGTGGTACGGCTGGCGGGACTTCGGGCCGATCCGCCGGCAGTTCGCCGAGGACGGGCTGCTCGCGGACCACCGCTCGGTGCTCGCGGTGGAGAGCGGCGGCGCGTTCGCGGGCTTCGTCTCCTGGCGGCAGGCGAGCCCGCGGGCGGCGTCGGCGTACTGGAACATCGGCGTGCAGCTGCGCCCGGAGGCGCGCGGCCGGGGCATCGGCACGGAGGCCCAACGGCAGCTCGTGGCCTACCTGTTCGCGCACACCCCGGTGATGCGGCTGGAGGCGGACACCGAGGACACCAACCTCGCCGAGCAGCGCGCCCTGGAGAAGTGCGGCTTCACCCGGGAGGGCGTCCAACGGGCCCTGGCCTTCCGCGACGGCGCCTGGCGCGACGTCGTGCGCTACAGCATCCTGCGGACGGACCCAAGGCCCTGAGGCCCTGAGGCCCTGCGATCCTGAGGCCCTGAGGTCCTACGGCGCTACGGCCGGCTCCGGGCCGGTGCCGGGGTCGCGGGTGAGGAGGTAGCGGGCGCCGGGGCCGGAGGCGGCGGCGCGGTCGGCCGCGTTGTAGAGCGCGCAGCGGGAGAGCGAGAGGCAGCCGCACCCGATGCAGCCGGTGAGCTTGGCCTTGAGGCGCTCCAGTTCGGCGATCTGCTCGTCGATCCGGCTCTGCCAGGACGTGGCGACCGCGTCCCACTCGGTGCCGGTGGGGACGCGGTGCTCGGGGAGGCGGTCGAGGGCGACGCGGGCCTCGTCGAGGGAGAGGCCGACGCGCTGCGCGGCGCGGACGAAGGCGACGCGGCGCAGCGTGGCGCGGTTGTACCGGCGTTGGCCGCCGGCGGTGCGGGTGGCGTGGATGAGGCCGAGGCTCTCGTAGTAGCGCAGGGCGGAGGTGGCGAGGCCGCTGCGTTCGGCGAGCTGGCCGATGGTGAGGAGGTCGTGGCGGGTGGGGCCGTGGCCGGGCGCTGCGGTCATGCGGCCCACTCTATCCGTGGACTTCAAGCGGACTTCAAGCGGACTGCAAGGGGCTCCAGGGGGTTCCAGGGGGCTTCGGGTGGACCGCGGGCGGGTTCGGATCTTCGGTCTCCACCACAGGCAGCACGGCAGGACGCTAGGCGTGCGAACGGTCTTGCGGCAACTGGTTTTCCGGCCAGGCCGCGGACACCGTCGGTGATCGCTTGACTTCAAGCTGGCTTTAAGTTGCACCATCATCGTCATGACGAAGCAGATGACGCAGGCGACGCACACGACGCAGACGGCGAGCGGGACCCGGACCGGCGCCCGCTTCGAGGACCTCCCGGCCCTCATGGCGCTGATGACCGGCGACGAGAAGCACGGCCCCGCCGCCACCTCCACGCTGGACGCGCTCTGGGTGCTCTACGACCGGATCCTGCGGGTGACCCCGGGGACGGCCGAGCACCAGGACCGCGACCGCTTCCTGCTCTCCAAGGGCCACGGCCCGATGGCGTACTACGCCGTGCTCGCCGCCAAGGGGTTCATCGACCCCGAGGTGCTGCCGAGCTTCGGCGCCTACGACTCCCCGCTCGGCCACCACCCCGACCGGATGCTGGTCCCGGGCGTCGAGATCGCCTCCGGATCGCTCGGCCACGGCCTGCCGCTGGCCGTCGGCACGGCGCTCGGGCTGCGCGCCCAGGGCCTGGCCGATCCGGCGGTGTGGGTGCTGCTCGGGGACGCGGAGTTCGACGAGGGCTCCAACCACGAGGCGGTGGCCTTCGCCGGCGCCTACGGGCTGGACCGGCTGCACGCCGTGGTCATCGACAACTCCTCGGCCACGCACGGCTGGCAGGGCGGCATCGCGGCCCGGTTCGCGGCCGAGGGCTGGTCGGCGCAGACCGTCGACGGCCGCGACCACGAGGCGCTGCACGCGGCCTACACCGCCGCCCACCCGGGCCGCCCGCGGGTCGTGGTGGCCCGCGTCGAGCCCAAGGACTCCTGAGCACTACCGAGCACTACCGAGCACCGCCGGGCACTCCCGGCCGAGCACCACCGCCGTCACGCACAACCCGCCGATACACAAGGGGACTTCACCGATGGAAACCATGCGCGAGCGCTTCTTCGACGTCACGACCGACCTCCTCGACCAGGACCCGCGCGTCGCCCTCGTCCTCGCCGACATCAGCGCGGCCTCCTTCGCCCCGGCGGCCGGGCGCCACCCCGACCGTGTGATCAACGTCGGCATCCGCGAACAGCTGCTGATCGGCGCGGCCGGCGGCCTGGCGCTGACCGGGATGCGCCCGATCGCCCACACATTCGCCAGCTTCCTCGTCGAGCGGCCCTTCGAGCAGGTCAAGCTGGACCTGGTCCACCAGGGCGTCGGCGCGGTCCTGGTGAGCGCGGCCGGCTCGTACGACTGGCCGGCCGGCGGCCGCACCCACATGTCGCCCGGTGACGTCGCGCTGCTGGACACCCTGCCGGACTGGACCGTCCACGTGCCGGGCCACCCGGACGAGGCCGAGACGCTGCTGCGCCACGCCGTCGCGGACGGCGACCGCAACGTGTACGTCCGCCTGTCCGCGCACCAGAACGAGGCGCCGGTGGCCGTCGAGCCGGGCCGGTTCACCGCCGTGCGCGAGGGCTCGGGCGGGGTGGTCGTCGCCGTCGGCCCGATGCTGGACGCGGTGCTGGCGGCGACCGAGGGCCTGGACGTGACCGTGCTGTACGCCGCCACCGTGCGCCCGTTCGACGCGGCCGGGCTGCGCGCGGCCCTGGGCGACCGGCCGGACGTCGTGCTGGTCGAGCCGTACCTGGCCGGGACGTCGGCGAACGAGGCGCACGCGGCGCTGGCCGACCGCCCGCACCGGGTGCTGGGTCTCGGCGTGCCGCGCGAGGAGCACCGGCACTACGGCTCGATCCCCGAGCACCTGGCGGCCTACGGCCTGGACGCGGCCTCGCTGCGGGAGCGGATCGCCACCTTCCTGTGGTAGCCGCGGCCGGTCACAGCAGGACGACGGCCACCGCGTCCGCCCCCAGCCGCACCGTCGGACCGTCCAGTGCGGCCGGCCCGAACGCGGCCACCACCTCCCGCCCTTCGCCGCCCAGCGGCAGCGCGGCCTCGCCGGAGCCGAGGTTGACCGCCACCCGGTACGGCCCCCGGTGGACGACGAACCACCGTGCGGTCTCGTCGAATTCGACCCGCACCGCGCCCAGGTCCGGATCGGACAGCTCGGGCCGCTCCCGTCGCAGCCGGATCAACCGCCGGTGCCAGTCGAGCAGTTCGGCGTGCGGCCGGCGCCGCGGCTCGGTCCAGTCGAGCACCGAGCGCAGCACGGTGGCCGGCTCCTGCGGGTCCGGGACGGCCTCCGCGCGCCAGCCGTGCTCGGCGAACTCCCGGCGCCGGCCGCGCCGGACGGCCTCGGCGAGGTCGGGGTCGGTGTGGTCGGTGAAGTACTGCCAGGGCGTGGCGGCGCCCCACTCCTCGCCCATGAACAGCATCGGCGTGAACGGCGAGGTGAGCACCAGCGCGGCGCCGGCGGCGAGCCGCCCGGGGGTGAGCGTGGTGGAGATCCGGTCGCCGAGCGCCCGGTTGCCGATCTGGTCGTGGGTCTGCAGGTAGCCGAGCAGCCGGTGCCCGGCGCCGGCCGGCGCGAACGGGCGCCCGTGGCGGCGCCCGCGGAAGGCGGACCAGGTGCCGTCGTGGAAGAACCCGCGGGTGAGCGTCCTCGCGACGGCGGCGAGCGGCGCCCGCGCGAAGTCGCCGTAGTATCCCTGGGATTCGCCGGTCAGGGCGGCGTGCAGGGCGTGGTGGAAGTCGTCGCTCCACTGGGCGTCGAGACCCTGGCCGCCGGCCTCGCGCGGTGTGGTGGTGCGCGGGGTGTTGAGGTCGGACTCGGCGATCAGGAACAGCGGGCGGTTGGTGGCCGCCGCCAACTTCTCCACCTCGCCGGACAGTTCCTCCAGGAAGTGCACCGCCCGGTCGTCCGCGAGGGCGTGCACGGCGTCCAGGCGCAGCCCGTCGATGCGGTAGTCGCGCAGCCAGGAGAGCGCGCTGCCGATGAGGTACGTCCGCACGTCGTCGGAGCCGGGGCCGTCCAGATTGATCGCGGAGCCCCACGGGGTGTGGTGCCGGTCGGTGAAGTACGGGCCGAACGCCGGAAGGTGGTTGCCGGACGGGCCGAGGTGGTTGTGGACGACGTCGAGGATCACCCCGAGGCCCGCGCGGTGCGCCGCGTCGACGAAGCGCTTCAGGCCCTCGGGCCCGCCGTAGGGCTCGTGGACGGCCCACAGGGAGACGCCGTCGTAGCCCCAGCCGTGCTTGCCGGGGAACGGGCAGACGGGCATCAGCTCGACGAAGTCGACGCCCAGGCCGACGAGGTGGTCGAGGTGTTCGGCGGCGCCGTCGAAGGTGCCGCGGGCGGTGAAGGTGCCGACGTGCAGCTCGTAGACCACCGCCCCGGGCAGCGGGCGGCCGCGCCAGCCGGTGTGCGACCAGCGGAACGCGGCGTGGTCGACGGCCCGGCTCGGGCCGTCCGGGCCGTGCGGCTGCCGGGCCGAGCGCGGGTCGGGCAGGGGGCGGCCGCCGTCGAGGCGGAACGCGTAGTCGCCCTCCGGCGCCTCGCCGCCCCACCAGCCGTCCCGGTCCGGGCGACGGTCCAACGGGTGGGGGACGCCGTCGACTTCGACCTCGACCCGGTGGGCGGCGAACGGCGCCCACACCTCGTACGGCCTCACGCCGGGCTCCTCCTCGTCAGCAGCGCCACGGGGTACGTCGCCAGCAGGTCGGCGGCCGGCACCGGTCCCGCCGGGTGCGTGCGGTGGGTCAGTTCGTCCGTCCACGGTCCGCCCGCGGGCAGGTCGAGGAAGGTGTCCCGCCAGCCGCCGGCGCGCTCCAGGCCGTACGGGAGGCGGGTGACGGCGGTGACGACGTCGTCGCCGCGGGCGAAGGCCAGCAGGTGGTCGGAGGCGAGGTCGGTGGCGGGCAGCGGCCGGTAGGGGCCGAGCGGGCGGGAGCGCCGCAGGTGCAGGGCGGTCGCGGTGAGGTGGAGCTTCTCGCGGGCGAGGTCGCCGGGGCGCGGGGTGGCGGCGTCGGTGAGCCGGACGGCGAGGGCGCCGAGGTCGACGACGCCCCGGTTGTCGGGGTCGACGAGGGTGTACAGCGGTTCCTCGCTGCCCTGGTAGAGGTCGGGGACGCCGGGCACGGTGAGGTGCAGCAGCGCGGCGGAGAGCGTGTTGGAGCGGGCGTACGGCGCGAGCGCGTGCACCCGGCCCTCGATGCGCGGGAGCAGCCCGGGGTCGTCGTACACGGCGCGGGCGCGCTCCTCCAGGGCGCGTTCGAAGGGGGCGTCGGGGGCCGTCCACGAGGTGTGCAGCTTGGCCTCGCGGGCGGCCTTGAGGAGGGCGGCGACGAGGCGGTCCGGGCCGATCGGCCAGGCGGCGACGAGGGTGTGCCACAGCAGCCAGTCGCCGTCGCGGTCGCCGCCGGGCCCGGCCGCGGCGGACCACGCGGCGGCCTCGGCGGCCCACGCCCCGGGCTGCTCGGCGAGGACGGCGAGGCGGGCGCGGGCGTCGGCGCTGCGCTTGGTGTCGTGGGTGGAGAGCGCGGTCATGCTGAGCGGCCAGGCGCCTTCCAGGTACCGGCACCAGTCGTGGAAGCCGGCGGGCTCCAGTCCGGGGCGGGCGGGTTCGCCGCCGACCTCGTTGAGGCCGGGCAGAGCGTTCCACCGGTAGAAGGCGGTGTCCTCGACGCCCTTGGCGGCGACGGCGGCGGCGGTCTGGGCGAAGCGGGCGCAGAACTCGTCCTTCTCGGGCCCGCGCCCGAGCTCGCCGAGGGCGAGGGCGGCGACGAGGGAGTCGGTGGGGTCCGCCGTGCCGTCGAGCAGCGCGCGCAGGTACCCGTCGTCGCCGGCCTCGCCGGGCCGCACGTACGGCCGGTAGACCGGGTAGCCGGTGAGGAGCCGCTCCAGCGAGGCGCGCAGCTGCCAGGGCGCGTGGTCGGCGTGCTCGGGCTCGGCGGCCCCGACCCGCACCGCGAGCCGGACCAGCCGGTCGACCTCGGCCGCGAGCTCGCCGCGCGGTGCGGTCATCTCGGCCCGGCCGCGCAGGGCCGCGGCGACCGCCGGGTGGGGGTCCGGGCGGAGCTCGGCGGGGGCGGCGGTCCCGTGCAGGAACGCCTCGTAGGCCGCGGCCAGCCGGCCCGCGCCGACCCGGTCGGTGAGCACCCCGTCGATGCGGCGCAGCGCGTCGTACCCGGTGGTGCCGGCGCACGGCCAGTCGGCGGGCAGCCGCTCGTCCCCGGTGAGGATCTTCTCGACGACGGTGTAGGCGCCGCCGGTGGCCGCGGCGAGGCGGGCCAGGTAGCCGCGCGGGTCGGCGAGCCCGTCGGGGTGGTCGATCCGGAAGCCGTCGAGGACGCCGTCGGCGTGCAGCCGCAGCAGCACGGCGTGGGTGGCGTCGAAGACCTCGGGCTCCTCGACCCGCACGGCGATCAGCTCGTTGACGGTGAAGAAGCGCCGGTAGTTGAGCTCGGTGCGGGCCAGGCGCCACCAGGCGAGGCGGTACCACTGGCGGGCGAGGAGCTCGCCGAGCGGCAGGTGCCCGGTGCCGGGGCGCAGCGGCAGGACGTGGTCGTGGTAGCGCAGCACGTCGCCGTCGACGGTGATCCGGCCGAGTTCGTCGCCGAGCCGCCCGCCGAGCAGCGGCAGCAGCACCCGGCCGCGTCCGGGGGCGTCGGCGGGGCCGGGCTGGGCGGCCCAGTCGATGTCGAACCAGCGCGCGTACGGGGAGTCGGGCCCGTCGCGCAGGACCTCCCACAGCTGTCGGTTGAGCCGTTCGGGGACGGGCACGGCCATGTGGTTGGGCACGACGTCGGCGAGCAGCCGCAGGCCGTGCCGGTGCGCGGCGGCGGCCAGCTCGCGCAGGGCGGGCTCGCCGCCGAGCTGTTCGCTGACGCGGCCGTGGTCGACGGTGTCGTAGCCGTGGGTGGAGCCGGGGGCGGCCTCCAGCAGCGGGGACAGGTGGAGGTGGGAGACGCCGAGGGCGGCGAGGTAGGGGACGGCGGCGGTGGCGTCGCGGAGGGTGAAGCCGGGCTGGAGCTGGAGTCGGTAGCCGGCGGTCGGCGTCCAGGACGGGGGGACACTGGCGGCCGGGCGGGTCCGTGCGGGCTCGGCGGCGGAGGTCATAGCTCCATGAGTACCCGGGGGAGCCCGCCGCCAAGACCCGCTGCTGATCCGAACAGGTGACCGTCCGCGGGTTCACGCCGGGCGCTGGAGCACCATCAGCGACCGGTCGGTGAGCCAGAGCGTGTCGCCGGCCTTGACCCGGGCGCCGGTGCCGGGGGCGGGCAGCCGGGGCTGCGCGGTGTCCACCACGACCTGCCACTCCTGGCCGTGGTCGGCGGGGACGGTGAACTCCAGCGGCTCGAAGTGCGCGTTGAACATGAGGAGGAAGGAGTCGTCGACGATCCGCCCGCCGCGCCGGTCGGGCTCGGAGATCGCGTAGCCGTTGAGGAAGACGGTGAGCGACTTGGCGTAGCTGGCGCCCCAGTTGCGCTTGGTCATCTCCTCCCCGCTCGGGGTGAACCAGGCGATGTCGGTGAGGTCGTCGTAGCCGCCCGCCTCCGCCGCCGCGCGGCCGGCGGCCGGCTGCCCGGAGACCACCCGCCCGGAGACCGGCCGCCCGTGGAAGAAGCGGCGGCGGCGGAACACCGGGTGGTCGCGGCGCAGCCAGATCATCCCCTGGGTGAACTCCAGCAGCCGCGCCTGCGGCCCGTCCTCCTCGGGCCAGTGCACCCAGGTGAGCTCGTTGTCCTGGCAGTAGGCGTTGTTGTTGCCGTGCTGGGTGCGGCCGAGCTCGTCGCCGTGGGAGAGCATCGGCACGCCCTGGGAGAGCATCAGGGTGGCGATGAGGTTGCGCTGCTGGCGCGCTCTCAGCTCCTCGACGGCCGGGTCGTTGCTCGGGCCCTCGACGCCGCAGTTCCAGGAACGGTTGAAGGACTCGCCGTCCCGGTTGTCCTCGCCGTTGGCCGCGTTGTGCTTCTCGTTGAAGGAGACGAGGTCGCGCAGGGTGAAACCGTCGTGGCAGGTCACGAAGTTGATGGAGGCGATGGGCCGGCGGCCGTCGTCCTGGTAGAGGTCGGAGGAGCCGGTGAGCCGGGAGCCGAACTCGGCGAGCGCGGCGGTCTCGCCGCGCCACAGGTCGCGCACGGTGTCCCGGTACATGCCGTTCCACTCCGTCCACAGCGGCGGGAAGTTGCCGACCTGGTAGCCGCCCTCGCCGAGGTCCCAGGGCTCGGCGATCAGCTTGGCCTGGGAGACGACCGGGTCCTGCTGGACGAGGTCGAAGAAGGAGGAGAGCCGGTCGACCTCGTGGAACTGCCGGGCCAGGGTGGCGGCCAGGTCGAAGCGGAAGCCGTCGACGTGCATCTCGGTGACCCAGTAGCGCAGCGAGTCCATGATCAGCTGGAGCACGTGCGGGCTGCGCATCAGCAGGCTGTTGCCGGTGCCGGTGGTGTCCTCGTAGAACCGCTGGTCCTGGGCGAGCCGGTAGTAGGAGACGTTGTCCAGGCCGCGCAGGGAGAGCGTCGGCCCGAGGTGGTTGCCCTCGGCGGTGTGGTTGTAGACGACGTCCAGGATCACCTCGATCCCGGCCGCGTGCAGCGCCTTGACCATCGACTTGAACTCCTGCACCTGCTGGCCGCGGTCGCCGTCGGAGGAGTAGGAGGAGTGCGGGGCGAAGAAGCCGATCGTGTTGTAGCCCCAGTAGTTGGCGAGGCCGAGGTCGCGCAGCCGGTGGTCGCGGACGAACTGGTGCACCGGCATCAGCTCGATCGCGGTGACGCCGAGCTTGGCGAGGTGCTCGATCACCGCCGGGTGGGCGAGGCCCGCGTAGGTGCCGCGGATCTCCTCGGGGATGCCGGGGTGCAGCCGGGTGAGGCCCTTGACGTGCGCCTCGTAGATGACGGTCCGGTGGTAGTCGGTGCGCGGCGGGTGGTCGGTGCCCCAGTCGAAGTAGGGGTTGATGACCACCGAGTGCATCGTGTGCGGGGCGGAGTCGAGGTCGTTGCGGCGCTCGGGGGCGCCGAAGTGGTAGCCGTAGACGGACTCGTCCCAGTCGACGTTCCCGCTCATCGCCTTGGCGTACGGGTCCAGGAGCAGCTTGGCGCTGTTGTGCCGCTGGCCGAGCCCCGGGTTGTACGGCCCGTGGACGCGGAAGCCGTAGCGCTGGCCGGGCTGGACGCCCGGGAGGTAGGCGTGGCGCACGAAGGCGTCCGTCTCGCGCAGCTCGACGGCGCTCTCCGAGCCGTCCCCGTCGATCAGGCACAGCTCGATCCGGTCGGCGCTCTCGGAGAACACCGCGAAGTTGGTACCGGCCCCGTCGTAGGTGGCGCCGAGGGGGTAGGGCTTGCCGGGCCAGACCTGCATGAGTCCTCAACTTCCTTGCCAAAAAAGAAAACTGACGTCCAGTCCAAGAATCAGCGGCTGTCTTCCCGGCCGTGCGGCCGGGCATGTGCGGCGTTCGCGCGCCGTGACGCACGGCACAGTCCGCATACTCCACGACCCTTCCCCCGGTCGCCGGGACCCGTGCCCTGCGTTAGCCCGAACGGGCGTCCGGGCGGTATTCCTCCGATTAAGCGCAGCGCTGTGACGGGTGGGTCCCCTGGTGCGTCCGCGCCCCCTCGGGCAACCGGCTGCGGACGGCTCTCGGCGGGCAGTACCCTTGATCGTCCGGCCGCCCCGGCCGACCGGTGCTAGTCAACGGCCCGTCAACGGTCCCCGCACCCGCGGGGGTCAGCCGCAGATGAGGTGGCGCATGGTGTTCCCTGCTGGCGGCCGTGGCGCCGGGCCCGACGGCCCCGAGCGGGGCGGCGCCCGCAGCGAGGCGCCCACGGTGGTCATGCGCCCCACCATGACCGGCCGCTCCCTGGTGCCCGCCCAGGGCGGCCCGGTGGAGATCCCCGCCCTCGCCTGGTCCGGCGCCGAGTGGGAGGACGCCTACCAGCGCGTGCGCCTGTCCGGGCGCGCCTACGTCTGGCTCAACCTGGTCGAGCAGCGGCTGCGCTCCCTCGTCGACGAGGTCCTGCACCCCATCTACGCCCCCGCCCACGGCGAGGACTGGGTCACCGCCGCCGCCGGCCCGGCGGGCGAGGAGTGGGCGCACCGCGCCGGCGCCGTCCGGGAGGTCAGCCGCCGCAAGGGCTACCTGCTCGACCCCGCCGACGACGACCCGCTGGTCTTCCTCACCCTGCCCCAGTTGCGCGAGCTCATGGTCCAGCACTGGCCGTGCTTCGAGCCCTACCTCGCCGACCGGCGCGAGATCGAACTCGCCCTGGACGAGCTGGAGGTGGCCCGGCACGTGGTCTCCCGCAACCGCGTCCTCACCCAGACCGTCCTCGCCCAGACCGAGCGCGCCGCCGCCCGCCTGCTCGCCCTGCTCGACGGCGGCGCCGGCGGGGTGCCCGCCGACGTCGTCGAGTCGCTGGTCGCCGGCCGGTACGCGGACGTCGTCGCGGTGCACGCCGACCGGGTCCGCCTCCAGCGCGACCTGCCCGTCGAGGACCTCCTGGACGGCGCCCGGCGGCTGGACGCGCTCGGCATCGGCCTCGGCATGCTCTGCCAGAACTACACGGGCAAGCGCCTGGTGCGCCTGGCCGGCGAAGGCTGCCGGATGCGGCTGCTGTTCCTCAATCCGGCGAGCAGCGCCGTGCGCCGCCGTGAGCGCGAACTCGGCCTCGGACGCGGCGAGTTGTCCCGCTCGATCGAGATGAACATCATGCACGTCCGCCGGGTGCGGGCCCGGTTGCGCGACCCGGGCGGCTTCGAGATCCGGGTCTTCGACGAGACCCCGCGCTTCACCGCCTACCTCGTCGAGGGCCCGCGCCCCGAGGGCCGCGGCGGGCGCCGGGCCGGCCGCGACCTCGGCGTCGTCCAGCCCTACCTGCGCCGCGCCCGCGGCATGGAGTCCCCCGCGCTCGTCCTGCGCGGCGGCGCCGGCCAGCAGCCCGGCGGCACGGAGGCGGGCCTGCTGGAGGTCTACCGCGAGGAGTTCGAGGGGGTCTGGGCGGACTCCCGGCCCGTGTCCTGAGCCGCGTCCACCTCTCGGGCGGCGCTGGTGGGGCGGGTGCGGACGCTGCCAGACTGCGCGCCGTGAACAGCCTCCCGCACTGGACCCTGGAGCCCGCCCGGCCCGAGGACGTCGACCGCGTCTGCGACCTCAAGGACCAGGTCATGCGCGCCGACCTGGAACGCCTCGGCCGCTGGGACCCGCAGCGCTCCCGCCGGCGCGTGCGGGACGCCTTCTCCACCGCGCACACCTCCGTCCTGCTGGTCGAGGGGGCCTTCGCCGGCTCCCTCAGCGTCCGGCCCGACGAGCGGGGCGGGCGCCACCTGGAGCTGTTCTACCTCGCCCCGCACCTCCAGGGCCGGGGCCTCGGCACGGCCGTGCTGCGCCACGTCCTCGCCGAGGCCGACGCGGCCGGGGAGCCGGTGCGCCTCGTCGTCCTGCGGGGCAGCGCCGCCCAACGCCTGTACGAGCGCCACGGCTTCGTCCTGGAACGCGAGGACCGGGTCGACGTCCTCCTCGTTCGTGAACCCCGGACGCAGCAGAATCGTTTCGCCATTTGAGATGGCCTCAGCAGGCCCGCTCGTGGTAGGCATAGCCCCCGTGATGATCACGGGGGATGAGGCCGTCCTGCGCCTCGAACAACTGCACCGCACCTACGGAACCGGCCCGGAGGCCGTCCATGCGCTCAGGGGGGTGGACGTCGAGTTCGCGCGCGGCACCTTCACCGCCGTCATGGGCCCCTCCGGCTCCGGCAAGAGCACCCTGCTCCAGTGCGCCGCCGGCCTCGACCGGCCCGACACCGGCCGCGTCACCCTCGACGGCACCGACCTCGCCACGCTGACCGAGACCCGGCTCACCGTGCTGCGCCGCGAGAAGCTCGGCTTCGTCTTCCAGGCCTTCAACCTCGTCGGCTCGCTCACCGCCGAACAGAACGTCGGCCTGCCGCTGCGCCTCGCCGGGCGCCGCCCCGACCGCGAGCAGGTCCACCGCGCCCTCGACCAGGTCGGCCTCGGTCAGCGCACCGGCCACCTGCCCTCCCAGCTCTCCGGCGGCCAGCAGCAGCGCGTCGCGATCGCCCGCGCCCTCATCGCCCGCCCGCGGGTCCTGTTCGCCGACGAGCCCACCGGCGCCCTCGACAGCTCCAGCAGCCGCGACGTCCTCGCCCTCCTGCGCGACCTCGTCGACCGCGAGGGCCAGAGCACCGTCATGGTCACCCACGACCCGGTCGCCGCCTCCTACGCCGACCGCGTGCTCTTCCTCGCCGACGGCCGCCTCGCCGACGACCTCGCCCGCCCCAGCGCCCAGCAGGTCGCCGAGCGGATGACGGCCCTGGAGACGGCGGCATGACCATGGCCACGCTCCTGCCCGTCGCCACCGCGAGCCTGCGCCGCCGCAAGGCCGCCTTCGCCGGCTCCTACGTCGCGCTCACCCTCGGCGTCACCCTCGTCGCCACCACCGGCACCCTCCTCGACGACACCGCCGGCGACGACTCCCCGCTCGGTGCGCCCTCCCTGCACAAGGTGCTCACCTTCACCGCCGGCATGGCCGCCTTCGTCGCCGTCTTCGTCGTCGCCGGCACCTTCGCCTTCGCCGTCGCCCAGCGCCGCCAGGAGATCGCGATGCTGCGCGCCGTCGGCGCGACGCCCCGCCAGGTCGTGCTGCTGATCACCGGCGAGGCCGCCGCCGTCGCCCTCGCCGCCGCCGTCTGCGGCTGCCTCCTCTCCCTGCCCGCCGCACCCGCGCTCGCCGCCTGGCTGGTCGCCCGCGGCGCCGCCCAGGCGGGCTTCACCTCCCACCCCGCGCTCACCCCGATGCTCGTCGCGGCCGCCGTGGGCCTGCTCGTCGCCCTGCTCGGCGCCCTCGGCGCCGCCCTGCGGGCCGGGAGCGTCCGCGCCGTCGAGGCCCTCGGCGACGCCGCCGTCGACCGCAAGGTCATGACGCCGCTGCGCTGGGCCTGCGCCGCCGCCCAACTCCTCGCCCTGGCAGGCGCGGTGGGCTACTACCTCGCCGCCCCGAGCATGCCCCCCGCCCCCGGCGACCAGCCCGACGACCCGCAGCTCGCCTCCCAGTGGGTCATGGCCGCCGACCTCATGACGATCGCCGCGCTCGCCCTCTTCGCGCCGCTGCTCGTCCCGCTGCTCGTCCGCGCCTTCAGCGCCCCGCTGCGCTGGACCGTCGCCGCCGCCCCCCTGCTCGCCCGGCAGAACGCGCTCACCGCCGTCCGCCGCACCGTCTCCACCGCCACCCCCGCCTTCCTCACCATCGCGCTCACCGGCACCGCCATCGGCGCCACCGCCGCCTTCGCCGACGCCATGACCGCCCAGGGCCGGGCCACCGCCGCCGCCCGCTACGTGCTGCGGCCCGGCGCCGTCCCGCTGCCCGTCGACACCCTCGCCCGGCTCACCGCCGACCGGCCCGGCCTGCGCGCCACCGCCACCACCCCCACCGTGATCACCGGCCTCGGCGCCGACACCGCGTCCTTCGCCGACCACAGCGAGGACTCGGCCGCCTCCGCGCCGTCCGCCGCCACCGTCGTCACCGGCGACCTCGCCACCGCCTGGACCCTGCCCGCCGTCGAGGGCAGCCCCGCCGACCTGCACGGCGCCACCCTCGCCGCCTCCGTCCACCAGGTGCGCGGCCACGGCTGGAAGCTCGGCGACCAGGTCAACCTGCGGCTCGCCGACGGCACCGTCACCAGCCTGCGGCTCGCCCTGGTCTACCGCACCCAGCTCGGCCTCGACGAGGTGCTGCTCAGCGGCGACGCCGTCACCGCGCACCTGGACGGCGCCCGCCCCGGCGCCGTCCACCTCTCCGAGGCCCCGGCCGCGACCTACGGCGGCACGCTCACCGACGCCCGCACGCCCGGCCCCGACCCCGGCGCCCACTACGCGTGGATCGCCACCAGCACGATCCTCGGCCCGGCCCTGCTCTACGCGCTCATCGCCATCGTCAACACCATGGTGATGTCGGCCGCGGACCGCCGCCGCGACTTCGCCGTCCTGCGCCTCGCCGGGACGGTGCGCCGGCAGGTGCTGTCGATGGTCGCCCTGGAGGCCGTCCTGGTCGTCGCCACCGCGGCCGTCCTCGCCCTCGCCGTCACCGCGCTCACCCAGTGGGGCGCGACGGCACTGATCGACCACCGCATCCTGGCCGGCCAGACCGCGATCGCCTTCCGCCTCCCCTGGACCCCGCTCGCCGGAGCGGCCGCCGTCTGCCTGGTCCTCGCCGTCCTGTCCAGCGTCATCCCCAGCCGCCTCGCCCTCACCCACGGGGCCCGGTGACCGCCCCGCCCGGCCCGGAGACCCGGCGGACCCTCAGTACTCCGCCGGGTTGACCGCCTTCGGCCGGGCGGTGGGTTCGGCGACGACACCGGTGCCCGGGCCGGCCTCGTCGTCGTAGGACCGGGCTCCGAATTCCAGCCCTTCGAGGGGCGCCGACAGCAGGAAGTCGACGAAGCCGTCGGTGCCCAGGGTGGCCCAGCGGTGCAGTACCGCCGGCAGCTCGTCGATGTCGGTGTCGGCGAGCTCGGCGTCGAAGTGCTCCACCTGGTCCCCGGGCAAGGACGCGCGGATCTCTCTGATCGTCCGCAGCGGGTGGGCCTCGTCGGGCCGGTTCGGGGGCACGGGCAGGTTCGGGGCGGTGCTCATCGTCGGCTCCTCCGATCGGGTCCGGGGACCAGCCTAGGGCCCGGCGGACCGCCGGAGCGGACCCCTGGGCGGCCGGGTTGTCGGTGGGGCGGGTCATGATAGGGGCTGTTTCGCACAGCAGGACGGAAGGACGCACCCCATGAGCGAGCGGAGCGAGCGAATCGTTGAGAGGCGCGCGTGGGCGAGTGCCCCTGTCGAGCGAAGCGAGGCGGGCGCATGAGCTGGTGGCAGCAGCCACTGGTCGGCTTCGACCTGGAGACCACGGGCACCGACCCGGCCGTGGACCGCATCGTCACGGCCGCGCTCGTGGACACCGTCGGGGCCCGCCGGGTGGGGGTCGCCGGCTGGCTGCTCGATCCCGGGGTGCCGATCCCCGCCGAGGCGGAGGCGATCCACGGGATCGGGGACGACGTCGCCCGGCGCAAGGGCCGGCCGGCCAAGGAGGCGGTGGAGGAGATAGCCGCGGCGCTCTGCGAGCGGCTCGCGGCGGGGCGGCCGGTGGTCGGGTTCAACGCGCCCTTCGACCTCTCCCTCCTCGACGCCGAGCTGCGCCGGCACGGGCTGGCGACGCTCGCCGAGCGCCTCGGCCGTCCGGTCGGGCCGGTGCTGGACGCGCTGGTGATCGACCGGGCGGTGGACAAGTACCGCAAGGGCTCCCGCACCCTGCAGCGCGTCTGCGAGGTGTACGGCGTCGAGCTGACCGACGCCCACGAGGCCGGCAGCGACGCCCTGGCCGCCGTCCGCGTCGCCGTCGCCCTCGCCGAGCGCTACCGCTCCGAGGTCGGCGACGTGGCCCCGGCCGACCTGCACGGGCGTCAGGTCCACTGGTACCGGGAGTGGGCCGAGGGCCTCCAGGCCTGGCTGCGCCGCGGCAAGGACCCGCAGGCCGTGGTGGACCCCCGCTGGCCGCTGCGGTAGCGGGCGGCGCGCCTGCCGGACTCCCCGGGTGATCACACGCCTCGCGCGGCCCGCCGACCTGCCCGGCTTCCTCGCCCTCGCCGCCGAGGTCGAGCACTGGTTCGGGCCGATGGTGGACGACCCCGGGTTCCGCCGGGCCGTCGTCCGGAACATCGACCGCGGGCGCGCCACGGTGGTCGACGGCCCGGACGGCGGCCTGCTCGGCGCCCTGCTGTTCGGTGGTGAGCCGCCGGTGCACCACCTGCACTGGCTGGTGGTCGCCGAGCGGGCCCGGGGGACGGGCGTGGGCCGGGCGCTGGTCGAGGACGTGCTGCGCCGGCGGGTCCGGGTCCGCCCGGCGACCGTCGAGGTGGTGACGTTCGGCGCGGACCACCCCGGGGCGGTCGTGAGCGGGGCCCGGGTGTTCTACGAACGGCTGGGCTTCACGCCGGCCGAGCCGGCGGAGCCGGGGCCGGAGGGCGGCTCCCGGCAGGTGTACCGGCTCCACCTGGTCTGACGGCCGGGGGCCTACTGGAGGTCGAGCCCGACGGGGTGGCCGAGGTCCTGCGGGCAGACGAAGACGTGCAGTTCGCCGTGGCGGCCGACGCTGACGTCCGGGTCGTCGCCGCTCTCGACGGTGAGCAGGTGCCGCATCCGGGTGCCGCACGCGCCGCAGTCGACGGGGATCAGGTCGGTGGAGCGCCAGGACGGCCAGCCGCCGAGCTTCCAGCCCCCGGCGCAGGCGAGGCCACGGTGGTACTCGGTGCCGTTCCGTTCGGCGAACTCCTCGGCGGCGGAACGGAGTTCGCCGGGCAGTTCGTCGCGGTCGGGGAGGTCGCGGATCTGCTCGGGGCGCAGCACGCACGGCGTGGGCAGGTATTCGTCGTCGGAGCGCCGGGGTCGCGGGGGAGTGCGGGGCGCGAGGCCGTCGGCGCGCTGCCAGTGGAGTTCGACGGCGGGGCCGTAGTAGTAGCGCTCGCCCTGGATGTCGTCGTGGTCGTTGGGGCACCAGAGCACCTGGAGCACGTCGGCGCCGTCGGGCCAGGGCAGGTGGGGTGCGTCGGCGGCGCGGACGCGCAGGACCGGGACGAGGGCGATCGCCGCCGTGATCTCCCGGTCGCGCGGGGCCGCGTCCTCGTAGGCATCGTCGGGGTGCCCGGCGGTGCAGTGCGGCCAGGGTGCGCCGTCGGGCCAGAGTGCGGGTCCGCCGAGCGAACTCCCGTGTGCGGTGGGCACCTTGGCCTCGGGGTGCAGCAGGGTGGCCGGCCGCAGGTAGGAGGCGAGGGCGGGCACGGCGTCGACCAGGCCGGCGGGGGTGGGGTCCGTCACGCGGCTCACCGTAGCGGACGGCGTCCCGGTCACCCGGAGCGCCGTCGGCCGGTGCGCCAACGTCCCTAGGCCGCCGGGAAGTCGAAGGTGTAGCCCTGGGCGACCAGCCACGGGAGCAGCTGCTTGAGCGCGGCCACGGTCTGGCTGCGGTCGCCGCCGCCGTCGTGCATGAGGATCACGCCGCCGGGCCTGAGCTGGCTCTGCACGGTGGAGACGATCGCCGGCACGCCCGGGCGGGACCAGTCGCGCGGGTCGACCGACCAGCCGAGGGACTTCATGCCGAGGCCCGCCGCGATGTGCTCGTTGTCGGCGTTGAAGCCGCCGCCGGGCGCGCGGAACCAGGTGACCTGGGTGCCGGGGCCGGCGGCCTTGACGATCATGTCCTTCGCGCCGGAGATCTCGGCCACGGCCTTGTCGTGCGGAAGCTTCTGGAACGGCTGCGGGTGGTGGACGCTGTGGTCGCACAGCCGGTGCCCGGCCGCGAGGACCTTCTTGACCAGGCCCGGGTTGGCGGCGGCGTTCTGGCCGATCTCGCAGAAGGTGGCCTTGACGTTGTACTGGGCGAGCAGGTCGAGGATCTGCTGGGTGGCCGGGCCGGGGCCGTCGTCGAAGGTGAGGGCGACGGTCCGGCCGCCGGAGGCGGTCGAGCCGATCACGCTGGTCACCGAGAGCGGTGTGGCGGGCACGGCCGGGGCGGCAGCGGCGGTGGAGGGGCTCGCGGTCGACGGACTCGCGCTGGACGGGCTCGGGCCGGCAGTGGTGTCCGGCGTCCTCGGCGTGCGCGGGGTGACCGGCGGCGCGGCCTGGCCGCCCGCGCCCGCGGTGACGGGCACGCCGTCCGAACCGGGCGTGCCCGGGGCGCCGGGCGCCGGGTCGGTGCTCGGCGAGATCGTGATCGCGCCCTTCGCGGACGGCGAGGCGCTCGGCTGGAGGGCCCCGCTGGCCGTCCCGCACGCGGCGACGCCCAGCGCGGCGGCGACGGCGGCACTGCCCATGATCAGCCGGCGGCGGAGGCGGGCCGAGCGGTTCGGGGAAGCGGGCCGGCGGGCGGCGGACTGGGGCATGGCGGCGGCTCCTGGGGAACTGGCGGCGGGTGCCGATCCTCTCGGTCAGGATGACTGTCCGATAGGACGCCGATCGTAGTTGCCCCGGTTGCGTGCCGGACCGCTCCGTCGTAGGAGTCTTCTCACAGCCGCCCGGGTTGGCGTCCGCCCGCCGCCACGGCTACCCCACCCGTCCCGCCGAGTCCCGCCGGGTCACTCCCAGACCCTCAGAACGGGTACCAGCGCACGTCCGTCGCCCCGTCGCGCAGCGAGTCGACCCGCCGCCGGAACTCCGCCAGCGCCGCCGGGCTGCCCGCCGCCTGCTGCGCGACCCACGAGGCGCTGGCCGTCTCGCGGGCGCCGCGCAGCACCGCGAACCCCGGCCAGTCGCGCACGTCCCACCCGTACGCGGCGGTGAACGCGAGGTACTCCTCGCCCGGCACGCCGTACCGGTCGTGGCTGAGCGCGAGCACCACGAGGTCGTGCTCGCGCAGGTCCCGCGAGACGTTCTCCAGGTCGAGCAGGACGGGCCCCTGCGGGCCCACGTGGACGTTGCGCGGCAGCGCGTCGCCGTGGATCAGCCCGGGTTCCAGGTGCGGGGCGAGGTCGGGCAGGGCGGCGGCGAAGGCGTCCCGGCGGCGGCGCAGGAACGCGACGTCGGCCGGGTCGACGTGGCCCTCGGCGGAGGCCAGCCAGCGCTCGACCGGGGCGAGCAGGTCGCGCCGGGCCAGCGGGAAGGGCGGCAGCGGCAGCCGGTGCAGGTCGCGCAGCAGCGGGGCGAGGTCGGCGGGCCGGGCGGGGCGGACGGCGGGGGCGAGCCGGTGCCAGAAGGTGACGGGGTGCCCGTCGGCGAGCTGCGGTCCGGGCGCGACGGCGTCGTACGGGCGGACCACCGGGATGCCCTGCCCCGCCAGCCAGTTCGCGACGGCGAGTTCGTGCCGTGCCCGCTCCCGCAGCCCGGGGCCGCGGCCGACCTTGGCGACGACGGCGGGCTCGCCGAGATCGAAGACGGCGTTCTCGCCGAGCGCGAGCAGCCGCGCGTCGCCGGGGTCCGGGAGGCCGGCCGAGGCGCAGGCGTCGGCGAGCAGGACCCGGGCGCGGCCCTCGTCGAAGGCGGTCATGACCTGGCTCCGTTCCGCCGGCGTTCGTCCGGAGGCCTCCGGACGGTGATCATCATGACGCACGGGGGCCGGGCCCCGCGCGATGCGGAGCCCGGCGCCGGTGAGCGGGTGGCTCAGACCTCGATCCGGTGGCGCGGTGCGGCCGGGCCGTGGAGGGCGCCGCCGGTGCCGACCGGCGCGGTGGGCTCGCCGTGCGAGAGGTCGGGCAGCCAGTGGAGCAGGCGCGGCAGGTACCAGTTGCGCTCGCCGAGCAGGGTCATCACGGCGGGCAGCAGGACCGCGCGGATCACGGTGGCGTCGATCAGGACGGCGACGGCGAGGCCGACGCCCATCTGCTTCATCGCCTGCATCGAGAGGGTGCCGAAGACCGCGAACACCGCCACCATGATCACCGCGGCGCTGGTGACCACCCCGGCCGTGGAGCGGATGCCGTGGGCGATCGCGGCGCGGGTCGGCAGGCCGCGGTCGCGGCCCTCCTTGATCCGGGAGACCACGAAGACGTGGTAGTCCATCGAGAGGCCGAAGAGGATCACGAAGAGGAACAACGGCACCCAGGACTCCACCGCGCCGACCCCGGCGGTGCCCAGCAGGGAGGCGCCGACGCCGTGCTGGAAGACCAGCGTCAGCACCCCGTAGGCGGCGCCCACCGAGAGCAGGTTGAGCACGACGGCGGTCGCGGCGACGGCCAGCGAGCGGAAGGAGGTGAGCATCAGGAGGAAGGCGAAGGCGACGACGAAGCCGAACACGGCGGGCAGCGAGCCGGTCATCTTCGCGTTGAAGTCGTGCGAGCCGGCGGTCTGCCCGGTGACGGGGGCCTCGGTGCCGGGCACCTTGAGGACGGTGGCGGGCACGATGTCGTCGCGCAGGGCCTTGAGCGCGGCGTTGCTGGTGGCGTCGTTGCCGCTGCCGTCGAGGGGGATGTCGACGGTGGCGACGTTCTGCTCGCGGTGCACGGTGACGTCCACCGGGCCGTGCATCCGGCCGCTGGCCAGGGCGCGGGCCTTGAGGTCGGCGATCGCGGCGGTCATCGCGGGGGAGGAGATGTCGGTGGACCTGATGACGACGGTCGCGGGGGCCGGGCTGCCGGGGAAGGCGGCCTCGATCTTCTGCGAGGCGGTCACGAGGGCGTTGCCGCGCGGCAGTTGCTGCTGGAAGGTCAGGTTGGCGGTGTGCATGGTGAGCAGCGGCGCGGCCAGCCCGAGCAAGAACGCCCCGGCGAGCAGGGTGGCCGCCAGCGGCCGGCGCAGCACCGGCGTGAGCACGGCGTTCCAGAAGCGCCCACCCGTGGTGGCCGCCTCCGGCCGGCGCAGCCTGCCGAGGAAGGGCACCCGGCCCTTCGCGACGCGGTCGCCGAGCATCGACAGCAGCGCGGGCAGCACGGTGAGCGAGCCGAGGACGGCGGTGACCACGACGACGATGGTGCCGAAGGCCATCGCCCGGAAGTCGGCGATGCCGGTGAGGAACATGCCGGCCATGGCGACGACCACGGTGACGCCGGAGACCAGCACGGCCCGGCCGCTGGTGGCGGCGGCGACGGCGAGCGCGTCCGCGAGGTCCCGTCCGGCGGCCCGCTCCTCGCGCTCGCGGCGCAGGTAGAAGAGGCAGTAGTCGACGCCGACGGCGAGGCCGACCAGCAGCATCACCGAGCTCGCGTCGTCGCTGGTGTGCAGCAGCCCGCTGGCGAGGGCGACCAGGCCGCCGGCGGCGACGAACGCGGTGAGCGCGAGCACGACCGGCAGGACGGCGGCGACCAGCGCGCCGAAGGCGACCAGCAGGATGCCGAGCGCGAGCGGGACGGCCGTCCACTCGGCGCGGGTGAAGTCGTCGGCGAACTGGTCCTGGATCCACTTGCCGGAGCTCGCGTCGCCGAGTTCGACGACGGTCAGTTCGGGGTGCTGCTTCTGCACGCCGGCCACCGCGTCCATCACGGCGGGGACGTCGGCGACGGCCTCGTCGCGGTCGCCCTTGAGCGTCAGCTGGACGAGCGCGGAGTGGCCGTCCGCGGAAACGGCCTTGGTGTCGTAGGGGGAGCGGACGGCGGCGGCCTTGCCGGTGCCGTCGACCGCGGCGACCACCTGGGCGACGGCGGCCCGGAACGCCGGTGCGTCGGCGGTCAGTTCCGGGCTCTGGACGAGGACGGTCTCGCCGGCCGGGGCCTTGATCCCCGCGTCGTCGAGGATCCGCGCGGCCCGGGACACCTCGCCGGGCACCGATTCGTCGCGGCCCACCTTCGTGCCGCCGTGCATCCCGCCGAGCACGGCGGCGAGGACGACGAACAGCAGCCAGCCGAAGACGGCGGTCTTTCTGTGCCGGGCGCTCCAGGCGCCCATCGCGGCGGCCGTGCCGAGCCTGGTCTTCACGGACTTCCCCCTGGGAGAACGGCGGTCGTGCGCCGGGTGGTCGGCGGCCCCCGGCCGCCGGGCGCCGGGGTCGCGTTCCGGCGTCGTGAAAGACGGTAGGGAAAGGCGAGTCGGGCCGTAATCCGGCTGGCGGGGTACCCGGCCCTGGTGCCCGCCTCGGGGCCGGGGTGGGGTTTTCCCTACCTTCCGACCCTGATCCCTCATCCCCGGGGGTGGGGGCAAGCTCCACCCTGAGGGGGAGCGGTCTCCACCCGGAGCACGAGGTCAAGGGGTATGCGGACGGGCGAGACTGGTGCGGGGCCGCGGACACGGGGGGCCTCACGGGGGCGGCCTGCGAAAACAACTTGCCGGGCGGCAAGCAAGTACTCGTAGGATGAGTCTCCAGACCAACTTACCTGCCGACCGGTAAGGGGGCGCCCGCGCGCGTCCTCGGCCGGTCCTGCCGTCGCCCGGCGTCCCGTCCCCAAGGGCTGCGGTGAACCATGCCCAGGAGGCATCACGAGCATGTTCCACCGACTAGGACACTTCGTCGTCCGCCGCGCCTGGTGGGTGATCGCGGCGTGGGTCGTCGCGATGATCGCCATCGTCGCGAGCGCGCCCGCCGTCACCTCGCAGACGGACGAGTCCGCGTTCCTGCCCAAGCACTACGAGTCGATCCAGGCGGCGCAGCTCCAGGAGCAGGCGTTCCCGTCGAGCTTCACCCCCGCCGCCCTGCTGCTCTTCGAGCGCAACGACGGCCAGAAGCTCACCGCCGAGGACCAGACCTCGATGGAGAAGGTCGTCAAGGGCCTGACCGACGAGAACATCCCGGCCGTCCAGCAGATCCTGCCGGTCTCCGAGAAGGCGAAGTCCGCGGACGGCAAGTACGCGCTGTCCATGGTCGCCATCGACAAGTCCAAGATGCAGGACAAGGAGTACACCGACGCGGCCAAGAAGCTGCGCGAGGACGGCTCCAAGCTCGCCGACGGCACCGGCCTGAAGTTCCAGGTCGGCGGCCAGGCCGCCAGCAGCCTCGACCAGCAGGACGCCTCCGGCGCCACCGACATGATCGTCATGCTCGGCAGCCTGCTGCTCGTCATCCTGATCGTCGGCATCATCTTCCGCAGCATCCTCGCGGGCATCCTGCCGGTGCTGCTCTCGCTGGTCATCGCGATGCCGGTGGCCAACGGCCTGATCGCCGACGCGATCAAGATGTTCGACCTCAAGTCCTCCCCGATGACCTCGGCGATCCTGATCATCGTCGTGCTCGGCGTCGGCACGGACTACTTCCTGTTCCTCGCCTTCCGCTACCGCGAGCGGCTGCGCACCGGCGAGGACCGCAAGACCGCCGTGGCCAACGCCGTCGGCCGGGTCGGCGAGGCGATCGCCTCCGCCGCCGGCGCGGTCGCCGTGGCCTTCGCGGTGCTGATCCTCTCCAGCCTCGGCATGTTCACCGCGCTCGGCCCGGCGCTCGCCATCGCCGTCGTCGCGACCGCCCTGGTCTCGCTGACCCTGGCCCCGGCCGTGCTCACCGTCATTCCGTCCAAGGCCGTGTTCTGGCCGGGCAAGAAGTGGATGCAGGAGCCCAAGAACGCCCGCTTCGCCGCGCTCGGCCGGATGACCGGCAAGAAGCCCGGCCTGGTCGCCCTGGTCTCCGGCGGCGTCCTCGTGGTGCTGGCCCTGGCCGGCCTCAACTACAACGGCACCTACGACCTCGCCGGCAGCTCCATGCCGAAGAACAAGGAGTCGATGGTCGTCCAGGACAAGCTGATGACGGCCTTCTCGGCCGGCGCGGCCGACCCGAGCCACGTCTACCTGACCTCCACCAACGGCGCCAAGCTGAGCGACGCCGCCCTGAAGGACTTCGCCGGCAGGCTCGGCGCGGTCGACGGCGTGGCCGGCGTCGTGACGCCGAGCGCGGAGAACAAGGCGATCAGCGCCGACGGCACCACCGGTGACTTCACCGTGCTGCTCAAGGACGCCCCGGCCTCCAACAAGGCGATCGACACCATCGGGAAGGTCCGCGACGCCGCCCACGCGGCCGCCCCGGCCGACTCGAAGTCGCTGGTCGGCGGCATCACCTCGGTGTACAAGGACATCAACACCGCGATGGTGCACGACTACACGCTGGTCTTCCCGATCGCGGCCCTGCTCATCATGCTCATCCTGGGCCTGCAGCTGCGCAGCGTCGTGGCCCCCTGGTACCTGATGGCCTCGGTCGGCCTCGGCTTCGGCGGCACCCTCGGCGCCACCACCCTGCTGTTCCAGAACATCAAGGGCGAGCCGGGTCTGATGTTCATGCTGCCGATCTTCATCTACCTGTTCGTGGTGGCGATCGGCACCGACTACAACATCCTGATCATCGCCCGCCTCCGCGAGGAGGCCCGCGAGGGCCGCAGCCCGCGCGAGGCGGCGAGCGAGGCCATCAAGCACGGCGGCCCGACGGTCGCGGCGGCCGGCTTCATCCTGGCGGCCTCGTTCGCGACCTTCATGCTCGCGGGCAACGTCCTGTTCATGGAGCTCGGCTTCTCGCTGGCCTTCGGCATCGTGCTGGCGGCCTTCGTGATGGCGATGTTCTTCACCCCGTCGCTCACCGCGCTGCTGGGCCACCGCGCCTGGTGGCCCGGCCACGGGGACGGCGGCGGCCACGGCGGCGGCTCCGTGCCGCTCCAGGACGCGCACGGCGTGCCGGAGCCGGCCGGGCGGCGCTGAGCCTCCGGTCGACCCGTCCGGCCGGCTCGTCCGGCCGGGTGACCCGGCCCACTGGTCCGACCCGGTGATCCGACTCGCCGGGCCGGACCACGGGTGCGGCCCACCGGACCGACCCGGTGGTCCACAGGCGGCGTCCCGCTTCGGCGGGGCGCCGCCTGCCCGCTTCCCGGGGCCCGCAAACGTGATCTCCAGAGCACAAAATCCCCCGGTCAATCGGGGTGTCCCCGTGCTACAGTCGAACCAGTTGCAGTTTTGGTTCCCATGAACGCTTGTGTGCGCCTGCTGGTCCCAACCAACAGGCGCATTTGTTTTGTCCGGTGTTTCAGTCTCCGGATGGGGATCGCGGCTACTTAGGGGTTCACGCGGTGTGGATCCCTGATGCCCCAGTTTTAGAGGAGACGGTTATGGCTACCGGCACCGTGAAGTGGTTCAACAGCGAAAAGGGCTTCGGCTTCATCGAGCAGGCCGAGGGCGGCCCGGACGTGTTCGCGCACTACTCGAACATCGTTGCTCAGGGCTTCCGTGAGCTCGTCGAGGGCCAGCAGGTCGAGTTCGACGTGACCCAGGGCCAGAAGGGCCCGCAGGCCGAGAACATCCGCGTCATCTGAGTCCAGCCCCCGAGCTGACTCGCGATCTCGCGTAGCGGGGGCCCGCACCGCTCGGTGCGGGCCCTCGCGCATGCCGCCACACGGCGGCAGAAGCCGCCATACGGCCGGGGCGGCGTATCTCCCACCGACGGCCGACCAGCCCGTACCCCGGGCTGCCGCCGACCGACCGACGGAGAACCCGTGACCACCCCTGCCCGCACGCCGCGCGACCGCGGCGCCCGTACCGACGGCGCCCGCACCGAAGGCGCCCCGCGCACCCGCAAGCCGCGCGGCCGCACCGGCGCCGGCCCCGCCGCCGGATCCCGCACCGCCGGATCCCGCGCCCCCAAGACCTCCCGCGCCACCGCCGCCGCGCCCGCCGACTTCACCGTCGTCCAGGGCACCCCGTCGCGGCCCCCGGCGGCCACCTTCGCCGAGCTCGACCTGCCGAAGGCGATCCTGTCCGCGCTCGGCCGCGAGGGCGTCACCGAGCCGTTCCCGATCCAGGGCGCCACGCTGCCCGACTCGATCGCCGGGCGCGACGTGCTCGGCCGCGGCCGCACCGGCTCCGGCAAGACCCTCGCCTTCGGCCTGCCGCTGCTCGCCCGCACCGCCGGGCGCCGCGCCGACGCCCGGCACCCGCTCGCGCTCGTGCTGGTGCCCACCCGCGAGCTCGCCCAGCAGGTCACCGAGGCGCTCACCCCCTACGCCACCGCCGTCAACCTGCGGATCACCACCGTCGTCGGCGGCATGTCGATCGGGCGCCAGGCCAACGCCGTCCGCCGTGGCACCGAGGTCCTCGTCGCCACCCCCGGCCGGCTCGACGACCTGATCGGCCGCGGCGACGTCATCCTGTCCGACGTCGCGATCACCGTCCTCGACGAGGCCGACCAGATGGCCGACATGGGCTTCCTGCCGCAGGTCACCAAGCTGCTGGAGCAGGTCGCCGAGGGCGGGCAGCGGATGCTGTTCTCCGCCACCCTGGACCGCAACGTCGACCGCCTGGTCAAGCGCTTCCTCTCCGACCCGGTCACCCACTCGGTCGACCCCTCGGCCGGCGCGGTCAGCACCATGGACCACCACGTTCTGCAGCTCGACCCGGCCGACAAGGCGTCCACCACCGCGCACATCGCCTCCCGCGACGGCCGCCTGATCATGTTCGTGCACACCAAGCACGGCGCCGACCGGCTCGCCAAGCAGCTGCTCGCCAACGGCGTCAAGGCCGCCGCGCTGCACGGCGGCAAGTCCCAGCCGCAGCGCAACCGCGTCCTCGACCAGTTCCGCGACGGCCACGTCACCGCGCTGATCGCCACCAACGTCGCCGCCCGCGGCATCCACATCGACGGCCTCGACCTCGTCGTCAACGTCGACCCGCCGGTGGACCACAAGGACTACCTGCACCGCGGCGGGCGCACCGCCCGGGCCGGCGAGTCCGGCACGGTCGTCACCCTCGTCCTGCCCGAGCAGCGCCGCGAGGTCAACCGGCTGATGACGGTCGCCGGCATCCGCCCGACCGTCACCAAGGTCCGCCCCGGCGACGCCGACCTCGCCAAGATCACCGGCGCCCGCACCCCGAGCGGCGTCGCCGTCACCGTCGCCGTCCCGGTGCCCGCCGCCGAGGCCGACGCCAAGCCCAAGGCCGAGGGCAAGGGCGCCCCGCGCCGCCGCCCCGGCAAGCGCTCCGGGCTGCCCGCCGACGTCGACATGAACGGCAACCCGCGCCGCCCCCGCCCCAAGCAGCGCATGGGCGCCGCCGCCCAGGCCCAGGGCGAGCGCCCGCAGGCGGCCGGCTTCATCGGCCGCTCCTCCGGCCGCGCCAAGCCCGGAAGCGGCGCCAAGTCCGGCTCCAACTACGGGACGGGCCGCCAGCGCCGCACGTTCGACTGACGCACACACACGCGCGGAAGGGCGCTCTCCGGGACTCCGGAGGGCGCCCTTCGCCGTACCCGCCTCTCTGAGCGGATCGGTCGAGGGCGCGTTCGGCAGGGGCCGGGTGCGCTCTCGACGCTTCCGTACGCCGTAACCCACTCGTGTGATCGCAACTGGCCACGCGCAATGCGTTTGCAACACGCTGCGTCTCGTGCATAGTGAGATCTACTGGACCGAGCGGTCCGAGGAGCACATCGCCAGGCACGGCGTGGAGCCGGAAGAGGTGGAGGACGTCGTGTTCTCCCGCCCTCACTGGTTCGCGCGTGGCCGGGAGAGCACGACGCTCTGCCACGGCGTGACGCAATCCGGGCGCTACCTGTTGGTGG
This sequence comes from Kitasatospora sp. NPDC059408, assembly GCF_042751525.1. NCBI lineage: Bacteria > Bacillati > Actinomycetota > Actinomycetes > Kitasatosporales > Streptomycetaceae > Kitasatospora > Kitasatospora sp. NPDC059408. Next base: position 22,547 of record NZ_JBHYWI010000011.1, on the reverse strand, counting down.
TGCTGGTAACGAGTGCGGCGGTTCCATCCGCGTGGTACTGCGCTACTGCGCGCGACATGACGGCTGCCGAGAAGCGCTTGTTCCTCAAGCGGACGAGTTGAGGGTGACGATGACGGACAACGGTGCGGACCTTGAAGCGATCGCCGAGTACTACGAGACGCACGAGCTGACCGAGGAGGAGATCATGAGTGCCGAGCCGGCCGAGCCGGTGCCGGCCGAGGCGGTCATGATCACCACATCGCTGCGGCTGCCCAAGCCGGTCATGGACGAGGTGCGGCGCCGGGCCCGCGAACGCGGGCTGAAGCCGACGGCCATCATGCGGGAGTGGATCGAGGCCGCGATCGCCGACCTGGACGAGCCGGTGCCGTTCAGCGTGATCACTGCGGCAGTGGCCGAGTACCAGCACCGCAAGGCGTCGTGACGGCTCAGGCCGTGAGGGCGGGGATTGCTCGCGACGTCCGCAGGGCCTCGTCGTAGCGCTCCAGGAGGAGGGTGGCCAGTTCGGGGGCCGCGCCCAGGACGTCGGCGCAAAGGTCGGCCTCGGTGGCCGCCTCGGCGATGCGGTCCGGGAGGCGGCCGGGCGCCAGGAGGTAGGGGGACACGGCGGTGCGCGCGGCGCCAGCGGCGTGCAGGGCGGCCAGGGCCTCGGGGACGCGGGGGCCGGTGCCGGCTGCGTAGGCGACCTCGACCGCGGCCCAGCCGCGGGTGCGCCGCCACTCGGCGGCCACCGCGCGGGTGGCGGCGTCCGCCGCCGGGTCGGAGGAACCCGCCGCCGCGAGCACCACGCCCGTGCGGGCCCGCACCGCCGCCGACGCGACGTCCAGGCCCGCCCCCGCCAGCCGCCGGTCGAGCGCGGCGAGCAGCAGCGGCGACGGACCGAGGACGTCCGCCACCGGCAGCCCCGCGCCCGCCGCGCGCAGCGCCGCCGGGATGTCGTGCTTGGCGTGGAACGCCCGGTTCAGCAGGAGCGGCACCGCCACCGCCGCCCCGAGCCGCCCGACCACCTGCGGGATCCGCGGCGCGCAGTGGTCCAGGTACGCCGTCGCGACGTCGAGCCCGGGCCGCTGCGCCCGCACCCGGTCGACGAGCGCGGCCACCGTCGCGGCGTGCCGCGGGTCGCGGCTGCCGTGGGCGATGAGGAGGAGGGCGGTCATGCGGTGCGTCCCTACTTCGCGGCGGCCAGCAGGCCGCGGTTGCGCAGCACCCGGCGCTCGACCGGGGTGAACACGAGCAGCTCGATGGCGATCCCGACGAACAGGATCAGGAGGATGCCGAGCAGCACCCCCGGCATGTCGGAGAACTCGCGCTGGTTCTCCAGGTACCGGCCGAGGCCGAGGCCGAGGTCGGGGGAGGAGGCGACGAGTTCGGCGGCCATCAGCGAGCGCCAGGAGAACGCCCAGCCCTGCTTGAGCCCGGCCAGGTAGCCGGGCAGCGCGGCGGGCAGCAGCACGTGCCGGGCACCGGTGAGGCCGGTGGCGCCGATGGTGCGCCCGGCGCGCAGGAACAGCGGCGGCACCTGGTCGATCCCGGCGACGAGGCCGTTGGCGATGGACGGCACGGCGCCGAGCAGGATCACCGCGTACATCATCGAGTCGTTGATGCCGAGCCAGATCACCGCGGCCGGCACCCACGCGACCGACGGCAGCGACTGCAAGCCCTGCAGGACCGGGCCGATCGCGGTGCGCACCGGCTTCACGCGGGCGACGACCAGGCCGATCGGGGTGCCGATGACGACGGCCAGCAGGAAGCCGGACAGGCCGCGCCACACGCTCGTCCAGATGATCGAGAACAGCGTGCCCTGGTACCAGAGGTCCTGCGCGGAGTGCCACACGGCCGCCGGGCTGGGCAGCTTGTCGGACGTGGTGAGGTGCAGGCTGTACGCGCCCTGCCACAGCGCGAGCACGACGAGGACGCCGAGCAGCGGCGGCAGCGCCTTCTGCCGCAGCACCTCGCCGAGCGAGCTGCGCCGGGCGGAGACGGCGTCCAGGGCGTCCAGGCCGGCGCCGACGTCGGCGGTGTCGGCGGCTCCGCGCTTGTCCAGGACGGGGGTGGTGTCAGTGCTGGACATGGCGACGGATCTCCCCACGCAGTTCTTCGGTGATCTCGATGGACAGGTCGGCGACGCCGGCGGACTCGATGCGCCGCGGCTGCGGCAGGTCGATGTGCCACTCGCGGGCGATGCGGCCGGGGCGGGAGGAGAGCAGCACCACGCGCTGGGCGAGGCGCACGGCCTCGCGCACGTTGTGGGTGACGAACAGGACGGACAGCTGCCGCTCGGCCCAGATCCGGGTGATCTCGTCGTGCAGGACGTCGCGGGTGATGGCGTCGAGCGCGGCGAACGGCTCGTCCATCAGCAGCACCTTGCTGCCCTGGGCGAGGGCGCGGGCCATCGCGACGCGCTGGCGCATGCCGCCGGACAGCTCGTGCACGCGCTTGCCGTAGGAGCCGCTCAGGCGCACGAGTTCGAGGAGCCGCTCGGCCTCGGCGCGCCGCTCGGGGCGGGGGACGCCGGCGAGCTTGAGGGCGAGTTCGATGTTGCGCCCGGCGGTGAGCCAGGGGAACAGCGCGTGCTCCTGGAACATCAGGGCGGGCCGGGCGCCGGGCACCTCGATGCTGCCGCGGGTGGGGCGGTCGAGGCCGGCGACGAGGTTCAGCAGGGTCGACTTGCCGCAGCCCGAGGCGCCGAGCAGCGTGACGAACTCGCCGGGCGCCACGTCGAGGGTGATGTCGTCCAGGACGTGGGTCTGCGCGCCGGGGCGGCCGAAGGACTTGTGCACGTGCGAGATCCGGACGGCGGGCGCGGGCGCGGCGCCGGCGGTGCCGGGGGCGTCCGCCGAGGTGGTCAGTGCCGAGGTCATCCGGGCACCTCCTGCGTGAGTGGTCATGGGCCCCTCCTGCCCGTCGGCGGGCAGGAGGGAGGGGCGGGGAGCTTGGGAGCCGGGGTCCGGCCCCGCCCGTCCGGTGGGCATCGATCGGGGATCGACCGGGCGGGCGGGGGTCCGGACCGCGGAACTGGAGGGGAGACGGCGCTACTTGGCGCCGAGTCCGGCGTCCGCCACGGGGGCCTGGCCCTTGGCCGCGAGCACCTTGTTCAGCGGGCCGAGGTCGTAGATCCCGTTCAGGTTGGGCTTCTTGAGCAGCCCCGCGGTCACGGCGTGGTCGGCCTCGGCCTGCAGGGTGCCGGCCAGCGGGTCGTCCAGGAAGTCGATGTCCGCCCAGGCCGGGTCGAGGATGGCCGGCTCCAGCGCGCTGCCGGACTCCTTCTTGATGGCCTCGTTGGCGTCGGCCTTGGCCTTGTCCGGGTTGGCCTTGATGAAGGCGTTGGCGTTCACCGAGCCGCGCAGCACGGCCTCCACCACGTCCGGGTGCTCCTTGAGGAACTTCTGCGAGACGATGATGTTGGTGATCACGAACTTCTTGTCCGGCCAGAGGTCCTTCTCGTTGAGCAGGACCTTCGCGCCGAGGGTGACCAGCTTGGAGGCGGTGGGCTCGGGCACCCAGGCGCCGTCGATGGAGCCCTGCTTGTAGGCGTCGGGGGTGACCTTGTTGTCGGTGCGCACCACCGAGACGTCCCCGGCGCCGGTGCTCGGGTCGACCTTGTAGCCCTTGCCCGCCAGGTAGTTGAGCAGCGCCACGTCCTGGGTGTTGCCCAGCTGCGGGGTGGCGATCTTCTTGCCCTTGAGGTCGTCGAGGGAGGAGACCTTGTCCGGGTTGACGACCAGCTTGACCCCGCCGGAGGCCGAACCGCCGATGATCCTCAGCGACTTGCCGTCGGACTTGGTGTAGCCGTTGATCGCGGGGGAGGGGCCGATCCAGCCGATGTCGATGGAGCCGGCGTTGAGCGCCTCGATCTCGGCCGGGCCCGCGTTGAAGACCTGGGTCTTGATCTTGGTGGCGCCGAGCTCCTTCTGGAAGAGGCCCTCCTGGAGGCCGACCAGGGCGGTGCCGTGGGTCAGGTTGGCGAAGTAGCCGATCTTGACCGTGTCGGCGGAGAGCTTGTCGCCGGCGGCCGAAGCCCCGGCGGCGGAGGAGCCGGCGTCGCCGGAGGACTTCCCCTCGGCCTTGGAACCGTAGCTGCACGCGGACAGCAGGGCGACGGTCGCCAGGCCGGCGACGGCGGCCGCGGCGGCGCGTCTGATCCGCCCGGCGTTGGGGCGGATGCGGGTATGCAGGAGGGCCTGGATCGGTGCCATGGTGGTGTCCCGTTCGCGGACGGACCGTCAGGAGGCGGTCTCGGGGCTGGAGTTCGGAAGGTGGTGCTTGCGGCATCGCGGATGCCGGGCAAGCCGGGCGGCTGCGGGGGAGGCGGCCCGGTGACAGGGCGTTCTCAGCCCTGTCGGCCCACACATCGGCTCAGTCCGCCCTGGCCACTGCCGAGGACGCCGCTGCCGATGCGGCCGCCTTCCTTGTCCATGCCCGAGAACGCCTCGCTGGGCATCAGACCCAGTCCTCCTCTTCGGTGGCGTCGTTGACGTCGGTGCTGCGTACGGTGTCGAAGGCCTCGCCCGCCATGCCGGCGGTGAGGGTGGTGCCGTCGGCCGGGTCGATCAGCAGGAACGATCCGGTGCGGCGGTTGGCGGAGTAGGTGTCGAGCGCCAGCGGCTCGGCGGTGCGCAGCACCACGTGGCCGATGTCGTTGACGTTCAGCCCGTCGGCGCCGGAACGACGCTCCAGGGTGTCGATGTCGATCCGGTAGGAGATCTCCTTGACGAGCGCGCGGACGGTGCGGGTGGTGTGCTTGAGCAGCACCTTGTCCCCGGCACGCAGCGGGCGCTCGTTGAGGTGGCTGACGGTCGCCTCGATGTCCTTGGTGGGGACGGGGGCGGGGCCGGCCGCGATGAGGTCGCCGCGCGAGACGTCGATGTCGTCGGCGAGGCGCACGGTGATCGACTGGGGGGCCCAGGCGATGTCGGTCTCCTCGCCGAGCGCGTCGATGCCGGCGACGGTGGTGGTGTGGCCGGAGGGCAGGACGGTGACGGCGTCGCCGACGCGCAGCACGCCGGAGGCCAGCTGGCCGGCGTAGCCGCGGTAGTCGGGGTGCGCCTCGGTCTGCGGGCGGATGACGTACTGGACGGGGAAGCGGGCGGGCTCGGCGCTCGGGTCGCTGCCGACCGGGACGGTCTCCAGGTGCTCCAGCAGGGTCGGGCCGCCGTACCAGTCCATGTGGGCGGAGGGCTCGACGACGTTGTCGCCGGCGAGGGCCGAGATCGGCACGGCGAGGACGTCCTTGACGCCGAGGGAGGCGGCGTAGGCGGTGAACTCGGCGGCGATGGCGGCGAAGACGGGCTCGGCGTAGTCGACGAGGTCCATCTTGTTGACGGCGAGGACGACGTGTGGCACGCGCAGCAGGGCGGCGACGGCGGCGTGCCGGCGGGTCTGCTCGACGACGCCGTTGCGGGCGTCGACGAGGACGACGGCGAGCTCGGCGGTGGAGGCGCCGGTGACCATGTTCCGCGTGTACTGCACGTGGCCCGGGGTGTCGGCGAGGATGAACCGGCGCCGGGGGGTGGCGAAGTAGCGGTAGGCGACGTCGATGGTGATGCCCTGCTCGCGCTCGGCGCGCAGGCCGTCGGTGAGCAGCGCGAGGTCGGGCGCGGCCTGTCCGCGGTTGCGGGAGGCGTGGGCGACGGCCTCCAGCTGGTCGGCGAGCACGGACTTGGAGTCGTGCAGGAGGCGGCCGACGAGGGTGGACTTGCCGTCGTCGACGGAGCCGGCGGTGGCGAAGCGCAGCAGCGACGTGGCGGTGCCGGTCTGGGTCATGCCGGCCTGGGTGGTGCTGGTCATGGCTAGAAGTACCCCTCGCGCTTGCGGTCTTCCATCGCGGCCTCGGACAGCTTGTCGTCGGCCCGCGTCGCGCCGCGCTCGGTGAGGCGGCTGGCGGCGATCTCGGCGATCACGGCCTCGATCGTGGTGGCGTCGGAGTCGACGGCGCCGGTGCAGGACATGTCGCCGACGGTGCGGTAGCGGATCAGGCGCCGCTGGACGGGCTCGTCCTCGCGGGGCCCGCCCCATTCGCCGGCGGTGAGCCACATGCCGCTGCGGGAGAAGACGTCGCGCTCGTGGGCGTAGTAGATCTCCGGCAGGTCGATGCCCTCGCGCTCGATGTACTGCCACACGTCGAGCTCGGTCCAGTTGGAGAGCGGGAAGACGCGCACGTGCTCGCCGACGGCGTGCCGGCCGTTGTAGAGCGACCACAGTTCGGGGCGCTGGCGGCGCGGGTCCCAGGCGCCGAACTCGTCGCGCAGGGAGAAGACGCGCTCCTTGGCGCGGGCCTTCTCCTCGTCGCGGCGCCCGCCGCCGAAGACGGCGTCGAAGCGGTTGGTCTCGATCGCGTCGAGCAGCGGGACGGTCTGCAGCGGGTTGCGGGTGCCGTCGGGGCGCTCGCGCAGGACGCCGCGGTCGATGAAGTCCTGGACGTGGGCGACGTGCAGGCGCAGGCCGTGCTCGGCGACGACGCGGTCGCGGTAGGCGATGACCTCGGGGAAGTTGTGCCCGGTGTCGACGTGCAGCAGCGAGAAGGGCACCGCGGCGGGCCGGAAGGCCTTGAGCGCCAGGTGCAGCATGACGATGGAGTCCTTGCCGCCGGAGAAGAGGATCACCGGGCGTTCGAACTCCCCCGCGACCTCGCGGAAGATGTGCACCGACTCGGCCTCCAGCGCGTCCAGGTGGGACAGCGCGAACGGGGTGTCGTCGGCCTGCACCGTGTGCTGGGTCGCGGTGGTCATGCGAGGCCCCTTTCGGTCAGGAAGGCGTGCAGCTCGGCGGCGGACTCGGTGACCGCGCGGCCCTGCGTCTGGAGGCGCAGCTCCGGGTGCTCCGGCGCCTCGTACGGGTCGTCGACGCCGGTGAGGCCGGAGATCTCCCCGGCGGCCTGCTTGGCGTACAGGCCCTTGACGTCGCGTTCGGCGCACAGCTCGACCGGGGTGGCGACGTGGATCTCCAGGAACTCGGTGCCGGCGGCGGCGTGGCGCTCGCGGACGGCGGCGCGCGAGTCGGCGAAGGGGGCGATCACCGGGGCGAGCACCTTGACGCCGTTGGCGGCCAGCTTCTCGGCGACGAAGCCGATCCGGGTGACGTTGGTGTGCCGGTCCTCGCGGGAGAAGCCGAGGCCCTTGGAGAGGAACTCGCGGATCTCGTCGCCGTCCAGGACCTCGACCCGGTGGCCCTCGGCGCGCAGCCGCTCGGCGAGGGCGAAGGCGAGCGTGGTCTTGCCCGCGCTCGGCAGCCCGGTCAGCCACACGGTGGCGCCGCGCTCGCAGGGGGCGGCCGCGCGGGCCGCCTCTGCGGCTCCGTTGGCGGCCAGTGTGTCGGCTGTCGTCACGGTGGGGTTCCTTCTGGTCGGTTGACGGTGGTTCGGAGGTTCAGAGGTGGATGCCGCACTCGGTCTTGCCGGAGCCGGACCAGCGGCCGGCCCGCGCGTCCTCGCCCTCGGCGGGCTTGCGGGTGCAGGACAGCGGCGAGCAGCCGATCGAGGTGTAGCCCTCCCACAGCAGCGGGTTGAGCAGCACCCCGTTCGCGGCGACGTAGGCGTCCACGTCGTCCTGCGTCCAGCGGGCGATCGGGGCGAGCTTGACCTTGCGGCGCTTGGGGTCCCACGACACCACCGGGGTGTTCGCCCGGGTCGGCGACTCGTCGCGGCGCAGGCCCGTCGCCCACGCGTCGTAGGCGCCGAGGCCGCGGTTGAGCGGCTCGACCTTGCGCAGCGAGCAGCACAGGTCCGGGTCGCGGTCGTGCAGGTGCGGCCCGTGCTCGGCGTCCTGCTCGGCCACGGTCCTCAGCGGCGTGAGCGTGATGACGTTGACCGGCATCGTCGCGGCGACCGCGTCCCGGGTGCCGATGGTCTCCGCGAAGTGGTACCCGGTGTCCAGGAACACCACGTCCACGCCGGGGAACACCGAGGAGGCGAGGTGGGCGACGACCGCGTCCTCCATGGAGGAGGTGACGCAGAACCGCTTGCCGAAGGTGTCGGCGGCCCAGCGCAGGATCTCCTGCGGGGTCGCCTCCTCCAGGTCGCGGCCCGCGGCGGTCGCGATCGCCTCGTAGTCAGTCGTCGTGCCGGTCAACTGCGTTTCCCCCTTCGCTCGGTCCCCCCGCGGCAGCGGGTGACAGCAGGCCGAGGAACTTCAACTGGAAGGCCCTGCGGCAGCCGTGGCATTCCCAGGAGCCGTGCCCGGCCTCGGAGGGGCGCAGGTCCTCGTCCCCGCAGTACGGGCAGAAGAACGGTGCGGCTCGCTCACTCATGAGAGCTGCTCCTCGGTGGCCCGGGCCGTCCACTGGGCGAAGCGCTCGCCCTCGGTGCGGTCGGCCTGGTAGCGGGTCAGGAGCCGCTCGACGTAGTCGGGCAGGCCGGCGCTGGTGACCTTCAGGCCGCGGACCTTGCGGCCGAACCCGGCCTCCAGGCCCAGTGCGCCGCCCAGGTGCACCTGGTAGCCCTCGACCTGGTCGCCGTGCTCGTCGGTGACCAGCTGGCCCTTGAGGCCGATGTCGGCGACCTGGATGCGGGCGCAGGCGTTCGGGCAGCCGTTGATGTTGATGGTCAGCGGCTCGGCGAACTCCGGCAGGCGCTCCTCCAGTTCGTCGATCAGGGTGCGCCCGCGCTCCTTGGTCTCGACGATGGCGAGCTTGCAGTACTCGATGCCGGTGCAGGCCATCGTGCCGCGGCGGAACGGTGACGGCGTGACGCGCAGGTCGAGCGCCTCCAGGCCGGCCACCAGCGACTCGACCCGGTCCTCCGCGATGTCGAGGACCAGCATCTTCTGCTCGGCGGTGGTGCGCACCCGGTCGCTGCCGTGGGCCTCGGCGAGGTCGGCGATCTGGCCGAGCAGCTTGCCGTCCACCCGGCCGACGCGCGGGGCGAAGCCGACGTAGAAGCGGCCGTCCTTCTGCTTGTGGACGCCGACGTGGTCGCGCCAGCGGCCGACCGGCTCGGCGGGCGCGGGGCCGTCGGTCAGCGCGCGCTTGAGGTACTCGTCCTCCAGCACCCGGCGGAACTTCTCCGGGCCCCAGTCGGCGACGAGGAACTTCAGGCGGGCGCGGTTGCGCAGGCGGCGGTAGCCGTAGTCGCGGAAGATGCCGATGACGCCGCCGTAGACGTCGGCCACGTCCTCCAGCGGGACCCAGGCGCCCAGGCGCACGCCGAGCTTCGGGTTGGTGGACAGGCCGCCGCCGACCCACAGGTCGAAGCCGGGACCGTGCTCGGGGTGCACGACGCCGACGAAGGCGACGTCGTTGATCTCGTGCGCGACGTCGAGCAGCGGGGAGCCGGAGACCGCGGACTTGAACTTGCGCGGCAGGTTGGAGAAGTCCGGGTTGCCGATGAAGCGGCGCTGGATCTCCTCGATCGCGGGGGTGCCGTCGATGATCTCGTCCTCGGCGACGCCGGCCACCGGCGAGCCCAGGATGACGCGCGGGGTGTCGCCGCAGGCCTCGGTGGTGGACAGGCCGACGGCCTCCAGCTTCTGCCAGATCGCCGGGACGTCCTCGATCCGGATCCAGTGGTACTGGACGTTCTGGCGGTCGGTCAGGTCGGCGGTGTTGCGGCCGTACTGCTCGGACACCTCGGCGATCGCCCGCAGCTGGGCGACGGTCAGCCGGCCGCCGTCGACGCGCACGCGGAGCATGAAGTACTCGGCGTCGAGCTCGTGCGGATCCAGGATCGCGGTCTTGCCGCCGTCGATGCCCTCCTTGCGCTGGGTGTACAGCCCCCACCAGCGCATCCGGCCGCGCAGGTCGGCCGGGTCGATCGAGTCGAAGCCGCGGTGCGCGTAGATCGTCTCAATGCGTGTCCGCACATTGAGACCGTCGTCGTCCTTCTTGAACTGCTCGTTGGCGTTCAGCGGGGTGTGGTGCCCCATGCCCCACTGGCCCTCACCGCGGTGGCGGGTCACCTTGCGGACCCCGGCGGGGCGGCGCTCGGCGGCACTGTCGGCCGTGGGCTCGACGGTCTCGGGGGAGGTGGCCATGGTGAAGTCCTTCGGGGCAGGTGGCTCTGACGCCGGGTGGGTCGCTGGGCGTGCTCGACCGGACGGTGCTCCTGTGACCTGCTGTTTCTCAGGACCGTGAGGGCAGTGACCGGGCCGGGCGGGCGCCGTGCGCATCCACGTCGGCGGGGATGGCGAGGTGGTGGCGCCGGGGTGCGGTGGTGGCGGCGGGGTGGGGCTCAGGTCACCGGACAGATGGCGCTGGACACGCGAAGGAGATCGACGTGGAGTCGACCTACCAGGGTGGTTCCGGCGCTAGGCATGGCAAGAGATTCGCACGGCGCACGACTCGCGGTCCACTAACGTCCGCATCATGGACGCTGTGGTTTCGGAATGCGGGACGCCGCCGCGTTCCCGCCGCTCCCCCCGCCGCCCGCCCGGAAACCGGCGGACGCACGCCCGGGGCCCCGCTGAGATCAACCGGCCGGGCCCGGCCCGATACCGTTAGCCCTGTGCAAGCAGCAGGCGATACGAGCAGACCGCACCCCGAGCGGCCCTCCCGACGCCGGGGCAAGGGCTCCCGGCGCGCGGCCAAGCAGGCCACCTGGCGCCGCACGGCGTGGGAACTGGTCCGGGACACCACCAACACCTGCGTCGAGTACCGGGTCACCGGCCTCGCCGCCGAGGCGGCCTTCTTCACCCTGCTGTCGATCCCGCCGCTGCTCCTCGGCCTCGCCGCGACCCTCGGCTACCTCGACCAGGTCCTCGGCGCCGGCACCATCGAGCGCCTCAAGCACGACATCGTCTCGGCCTCCGGGACGGTCCTCTCCGACTCCTCCATCAACGACGTCGTCGTGCCGCTGCTCAACCAGGTGTTCGACACCACCCGGCCCGACCTCATCTCGATCGGCTTCCTGCTCTCGCTGTGGTCCGGCTCCAGGGCCCTCTACATCTTCATCGACACCATCACCGTCATGTACGGCCTCGACGGCAAGCGCGGCATCGTCAAGACCCGCCTCATGTCCCTCGGCCTCTACCTCGGCGCCCTCCTCATCGGCTCCCTCGTGCTGCCGCTGCTCATGGCCGGGCCCGGCCTCGTCGAGAACGCCGTACCGGGCATCGCCGGGCTCGTCGGCGCCGCCTACTGGCCCGTCGCCATCGCCCTGCTGATCGTCTCCCTCACGACGCTCTACCACCTCGCCGTGCCCGTCTCCACGCCCTGGCGCGAGGACATCCCCGGCGCCCTCGTCGCCCTCGTCGTCCTCGTCTTCTGCAGCGTCGCGCTGCGCCTGTACCTCGTCAGCTCCGTCGAGGGCCCCTCCGTCTACGGCTCGCTGGCCGCGCCCGTCGCCGTCCTGCTGTGGATCTTCGTCGTGGCGCTCGCCGTGCTCATCGGCGCCGCCATGAACGCCGCCATAGACCGGCGCTGGCCCACCCTGGAGACCGCCGACGCCCGCGCCGAGAACGAGCGCGCCCACGAGGCCGCCGCCGCGGCCACGGTCCGCGAGGTCGCCGCCCGGCGCGCCGCCGAACGCGCCCGCCGGGCCCGCGAACTCGGCCTCGCCGAAGGCGCCGAGGAGGAGTGGGGCGAGGACGAGGGCGACGACGTCGACGTGCCCTCCGAGTACCCCGAGCGCTGGGCCGACGTCCTCGCCGCCGACAACGTGCGCGGCCGCCTCACCGCCCGCGGCGGCCCCCACCACCGGCCCACCCCGCCGCCGCCCGACAGCGACCGGCCCACCGCCCCGCCCCCGGAGTACCCGCCGCCCGGCTACCCGCCGCGGCCGCCCTGGGACCAGCAGCGGTAGGACGTGCGACAGGGCCTCCCCCGCGGGTGCGGGGGAGGCCCTGTGGCGTTTGCTGCTTCGCTTGCTGTTTCGCTGTGCCCGCTGTGCCCGGTGTGCCCGGTGTCCCGGTGCTTTCGGGGTGCCTTTGCGGCCCGTCAGGCGGTCGCCGGGTTCTGGTTCGGCGGGTACGGGCCGGGCGGGTACGGAGTCGACGGCTGCGGTGTCGACGAGTGCGGTCCGGACGGCTGCGCCGGCGTGTGGAAGCCGCCGCCCAGCGTGCCGCCCGGCCGGGACGGATCCGGGGCGGTGCCGTAGCCGGGCGCCGTCGGGAAGTCCGCCACCGCGCCCGGCCGGCCGGCCTGCTGCCCACCCGCCTCGGGCGCGGGCTCGGACCGCGGGTCCGACGGCGTGCCGTGCGCGGGCGTCCGGCCCGGGGCCTGGCCGGCCTGGCCGTCCCCCTGACCGGCCTGGCCGGAGCCCTGGCCGGTGGCCTGACCGGCCCTCTGGTCGGCCTGGGCCGGGCGCTTCGAGGCGACCTGCGCCGGGAAGTCCGTGCTCGGCAGCGCCGGCTCCAGCGCCGTCCGCCCCGCCGAGTCGCTCAGTTTGATCAGCAGTGCCACCGTCAGCCAGTTCGCCAGCAGCGACGAACCGCCCGCCGCCAGGAACGGCAACGCCTTGCCGGTCAGCGGCACCAGGCCGCTCACCCCGCCGACCACCACGAACACCTGCAGCGCCAGCGCCGTCGACAGACCCGTCGCCAGCAGCTTCCCGAACGGGTCGGTCAGCCCGACGGCCGTCCGCAGACCCCGCTGCACCAGCAGCAGGTACACCAGCAGCACGGCCGTCACCCCGGCCAGGCCCAGCTCCTCGCCGATCGTCGTGAAGACGAAGTCGCTGCGCCCGGCGAAGCCGATCAGCCACGGCCGGCCCGAGCCCAGGCCCGTCCCGGTCAGGTGCCCGGTGCCCAGGCTGAACAGCGCCTCGGCCGGCTGGTCGGAGATGATCGCCTTGTCGTGCACCGGCTTGTAGATGTCGAGCGGGTGCAGCCACGCCTCGACGCGGCCGTGCACGTGCGGCTCCAGGGTGCCGACCACCGCCGCGCCCCCGACCGCCATCAGCAGGCCGAGCACCACCCAGCTGGTGCGCTCGGTCGCCACGTACAGCATCACGACGAAGATGCCGAAGAAGATCAGCGAGGTGCCGAGGTCACGCTCGAAGATCAGCACCAGCAGGCTCATCACCCAGATCGCCAGCACCGGCCCGGCATGCCGCCCGCGCGGCAGGGTCATGCCCCAGATCTTGCGGCCGGCCAGCGCGAGCGCGTCCCGCGAGGCCATCAGGTAGCCGGCGAAGAAGATCGTGATCGCGACCTTGACGAACTCGTCCGGCTCGAAGGAGAGCCCGAACAGGCGGATCCAGCGCTTGGCGCCGAAGTCCTCCGGACGCCCGGGGAAGAACGCGGGCGCGGCCAGCAGGACGAGCGCGCCCGCCATCAGGATGTAGACGTAGCGCTGGAAGAACCGGTGGTGCTTGATGAACACCACCAGCGCGAGGGACACCACGACCGCGATGAACACCCACATGAACTGCTGCGGCGCGGCCGGGAGCTTCTGGAAGTCGCCCTTCTTCGCGTGCGCCGCCGCGTAGGAGATGTCCAGCCGGTCCAGCAGCATCAGCCCGAAACCGGTCAGGAACACGCCCAGTGGCAGGATCAGCGGGTCCGCGTACGGGGCGAACCGGCGCACCGCCATGTGCGCCGCGCCCACCAGCCCGACCAGGGGCAGGAGCCGCATCAGCAGGTTCGGCGGCATCTTGCCGGTCAGCGCCAGATCGGCGTCGATGTGTCCCGCCACACAGACGGCCACCGCGAGGGCCAGCAGGCCCAGCTCGATGTTGCGGTGGCGCGCCGCCAGCCGGCGGCCCTCGCCGCGTGCAGTGCTTTGCACCCTTGTCGTCCCCTTGTTGTCACCCACGTGGCCGGTATGCCGACGGTGCATCCTGCCAGACGAACGTGCCCCTCCGCCGGTTGCGCATGGGGACGGAACGGGGCGAAAACTTTGCCTCGGCAAAGCTTCGGCAAGGTTTGGCAAAGCTTTGTTCAGGGTGGGGTATAGAGAGGCCCCCTGGCCGCGGTGATCCACTGCCCACCGGCCATCATGGCGGGGCGCCGGACACCGCGAACGGACCCCGGCGCACCCCGAGCCCGCCCGGGCACGGGGCCGGCGGCAGCACGGCGTGGACGAGGTGGCGGACGGATGGACGGCTCGGTGCAGGCGCTCGGCTACAGCGGGCCGCCGGCCTGGCAGTGGTCCGACCTCGCCACCTCGTGGACCGCCGAACCCCTCGTCCTCGGCCTCTCCGTCCTCCTCGGCGCCTGGTACCTCCTCGCCGTCCGGGCCGTCCACCGCACCGGCGGCGAACGCTGGCAGCCCACCCGCACCGCGGCCTTCCTCGGCGGGCTGCTCCTGTGGATCTGGGCCACCTGCTCCGGCCTCGGCGTCTACGACCGCGTCCTCTTCACCGACCGGGCCGTCCAGGTCGTCCTGCTGCTCATGGTCGTCCCGCTGCTGCTCGCGCTCGGCGCGCCGGTCTCGCTGCTCGTCGGGTCCGCGTCCGAGCGGCGGCGCGAGCGGATCCTGCGGGCGCTGCGCAGCAAGCCGTCCAAGGTGCTGATGTTCCCGGCCGTCTCGACCGCGCTGCTGATGGCGCCGCCGTGGCTCCTCTACTTCACGCCCTGGTACGACTGGTCGGTCTCCAGCGGCGCCGGGAACCTCGTGCTGCACCTGGTGCTCGTGCTGCTCGGGCTCGCCTACTTCTGGCCGCGGCTCCAGATCGACCCCGTCGGGCACGAGTACCCGCACCTGGTCGGGCTGTTCATCACCTTCGCCGAGGTGATCTTCGACGCCGGGCTCGGGATCGTCCTCATCTACGGCGGCCACCTCGTCGCCGAGCACCACTACGTCGCCCTCGGGCGGCCCTGGGGGCCGAGCCTCGCGCAGGACCAGACCTGGGGCGGCAACGCCTTCTGGGTGCTGGGGGACCTCGTCGGGCTGCCGTTCCTGGCCGCGCTCGTGCGGCGCATGGTGGTGCAGGGGCGCGAGGAGATCAAGGCCGTGGACGCCGAGCTGGACGCCCGCTTCGAGGAGGCGGCGGCCCAGGCGCGCGCGGAGGGCCGCGAGGAGGAAGAGGAGACCGGGATGCGGCCCTGGTGGCTGGACGACCCCAACCTCAAGCACCGCTACGGCGGCTGATCCCGCCCTCGCCCGCGCATTTCCGCAGATCAAAAACCTGTTGGCGCGGGAACCGTTCTTCGCTAGCGTTTCTCCCGTCCGGTTCGGGCGCCCTCTTCGGGCCGCCCGAGGAGTAGAGAGCAGGAGGTGAGCCCCATGGCCGTCGTTGCCCCGATAGCTGCCCTGGGCAGCACGCGCGATCACCTCCTTTTCCCGGCCGCCGGCTGACGTTCCGAGCCAGCCGCAGCCTGCCGGGATCATCTCCTCCCGAAGGGCCCACTGCGTTGTTCAACGCTGCCTCCGTTCCGTCGTACCCCTCTTCTTCCTCCTCGTCCTCCCCGGCCGCTGAGCACTTCGAGCTGCCTGAGCACGCCGAGAGCTCTGAGCACTTCGAGCGCTCTGAGCACGCGGAGAGCTCTGAGCTCTGCGCCGCGCTGTCCGGCTACGGCTGGACGGCCGAGCTCGACGAGCTGTTCACCCCGCTCGCCGAGGCCGGTCTCGTCCCGGCCCGCATCGTCCGCGTCGACCGCGGCCAGTGCGACGCCGTCCTGGCCGACCCCGAAACCGGCGAAGCGCGCACCGTCCGGCTCGACACCCGGCCGGTCGGCGACGCCGACATGATCAACTGCCCGTGCACCGGCGACTGGGCCGCCGTCGACCTCGACGCCCAGCCCATGGCCGCGGTCACGGCGCTGCTGCCGCGCAGCACCGCGATCATCCGCAAGGTCGCCGGCAAGCGCTCCGACGGCCAGGTGCTCGCGGCCAACGTCGACACCGTCCTGATCGCCGCCTCCCTCGCCGCCGACCCCGACCTCGGCCGGATCGAACGCTTCCTCGCCCTCGCCTGGGAGTCCGGCGCCGAACCCGTCGTCGTCCTCACCAAGGCCGACCTCGTCGACGACGCCGAGTTCATCCGCGCCGACGTCGAAGGCGTCGCCCCCGGCGTCACCGTGCTCGTCGTCAGCGCCGAGACCGGGGAGGGCATGGACGTCCTGCGCGCCTGCACCCCCGGCACCACCGCCCTCATCGGGCAGTCCGGCGTCGGCAAGTCCACCCTCACCAACGCGCTCGCGGGCGCGGCCGTCATGACCGTCCAGGCCGCCCGCGACGTCGACCAGAAGGGACGCCACACCACGACCACCCGCGAACTCATAGCGCTGCCCGGGGGCGGCGTGCTCATCGACACCCCCGGACTGCGCGAAGTCGGCCTCTACGGCGGTGAGGGCGTGGACCTGGCCTTCGCCGACATCGCCGAGCTGGCCGAGGAGTGCCGGTTCCACGACTGCGGCCACCACACCGAGCCCGGCTGCGCCGTCCAGGCCGCGCTGGAGGAGGGCACGCTGCCGCAGCGGAGGTGGGAGAGCTACCGCAAGCTCCAGCGCGAGAACGAGTGGATCGCGTCCCGGTCGGACGCCCGGCTCGCCTCGGCGCGGCTGAAGAAGTGGAAGACGATCACCAAGTCGATGCGGAAGGAGAACGGCCCGGTCCGGCGCTGACACCGCACACCCCGCAAGGCTGGGCACCGGGCCCGGTGCCCAGCCGGCGGAGGGTGGCGAGGGTTGGAGGGCTGTGGCAGAGGGGTGCACTTGAGGGCTGTGCCTGAGGGCTGTACCTGAGGGGCTGCACCTGAGGGCTGTGCCAGAGGGCCGCGCCAGGTGGCGGGCGGGTGGGTGGGTGGGTGAGGTGGCCGAGGTGGCCGAGGTGGGTGGTGGGCGCGCGCGGGTGGGTGGGTGGTGGCGGAGGGTGGGAGGGGGAGGGGGGAGGGGGCCCGGCCAGTCAGGTCCGTAACTCTCAAGCAGCGGTCCCGTCAGGGCGGACAGCCGCAGCCCGCCCCACCACCGCCGCCACCCCCCCCACCAACCGATGTGAAA
>NZ_JBHYWI010000011.1:0-5729 GCF_042751525.1 Kitasatospora sp. NPDC059408 | reverse complement strand
GGGGGGCCGGGGGGGGGGGGGGGGGCGGCCAAGGGCCGGCCCCCCCCCCCCCGCGGGGGCGGGGGGGGCGCGGGGCCGGCCCGGCCCCCCCGACGGGCGAGACAGCCGAGGACGAGAGGGAGGGAAAGCGGGAGGAGGAGGCCCCCCGACGGTCATGTCCGATTCCCGCCAGTCGACACCCCTCCGGTGCCGCAGACTGGACAGCGTGATCGACGACGACATCCGGTATCGAGCCGTGGACAGCCGGGACTCCCGCTTCGACGGCGTCTTCTTCACCGCCGTCACGACGACCGGCATCTACTGCCGGCCGAGCTGCCCCGCGGTGACGCCCAAGCGCACCAACTGCGTCTTCTACCCGAGCGCCGCCGCCGCCCAGGGCGCCGGCTTCCGCGCCTGCCGCCGCTGCCGCCCCGACTCGGTGCCCGGCTCGCCGGAGTGGAACCACCGGGCCGACCTGGTCGGCCGGGCGATGCGCCTGATCGGCGACGGCCTCGTCGACCGCGAGGGCGTCGCCGGCCTCGCCCACCGCCTCGGCTACAGCGCCCGCCAGCTCCAGCGCCAGCTCATCGCCGAACTCGGCGCCGGCCCGATCGCACTCGCCCGCGCCCGCCGCGCCCAGACCGCCCGGCTGCTCCTGCAGACCACCGAACTCCCGGTCACCGACGTCGCGTTCGCGGCCGGCTTCGCCTCCGTCCGGCAGTTCAACGACACCGTTCGCGAGGTCTACGACCGCACCCCGAGCGGCCTGCGGGCCGAGGTCGCGGCCGGCCGCCGCATCGCGACCCCGGCCGGCGGCCTCACCCTGCGCCTCGCCTACCGCGGCGCGATCGACAGCGACCACCTGATCGACTTCCTCGCCCTGCGCGCGGTCCCCGGCGTGGAGGAGGTCGTCCCCGGCGCGCGCCCCGGCGTCCGCACCTACCGCCGTACCCTCGCGCTCCCCTACGGTCACGGCATCGCCGAGGTCGACGGCCTCGCGCCCGGCGACGAGCGCACCCGCGGTTGGCTCGACTGCCGCCTCCTCCTCGCCGACCTGCGCGACCTGCCGACGGCCGTCCAGCGCCTGCGCGTCCTCTTCGACCTCGACGCCGACCCCGACGCCGTCGACGAGCAGCTCGGCGCCGACCCGCTCCTCGGCCCGCTGGTCCGCGAGCGTCCCGGCCTGCGCTCGCCCGGCCACGTCGACCCGCACGAGCTCGCCGTCCGCGCCGTGCTGGGCCAGCAGATCACCGTCGGCGCGGCCCGGACCCTGGCGGGCCGGCTCGCCGAGAAGTACGGCACCGCCCTGCCCGAGCCCAACGGCGGCCTGCGCCTGCTCTTCCCGACGGCAGCCGCCCTGGCCACCGCCGACCCCGAGGACTTCGCGATGCCCGCAGCCCGCCGCCGGGCGCTCACCGGCCTCTGCGCCGCGCTCGCCGAGGGCGTGGTCCGACTGGACGGCGGCGTCGACCGGGAGCAGTCGGCCGAGCAGCTGATGGGCCTGCCCGGCATCGGCCCCTGGACGGTCGGCTACCTGAGGATGCGGGCGCTCGCCGACCCCGACGTCTTCCTCCCGAGCGACATCGGCGTCAAGCACGGCCTCGTCCGCCTCGGCGCCCCCGGCGACCCCAAGTCCGCCGCCCGTGCCGCCGAGGCGTGGGCCCCTTGGCGCTCCTACGCGGTCCACCGGCTGTGGGCCGGGTCCGCGAGCGCCACCAGTACCGGAACGGAGAACGCACGAGCATGACCACGACCGTGTTCACGACCATGGAGAGCCCGTTCGGCCGGCTGCTGCTGAGCGGCGTCCGGCCCGACGGGGGCGGTCCGGCCGCGCTGGCCACCGTCACCGCCCCCGGCCAGAAGTACGCCCTCGCCGAGCCCGCAGACGACTGGGTCCTCGACCCGGAGTCCCTCGCCGAGCCGGTGGCCCAGCTGACCGCCTACTTCGCCGGCGAGCGCACCGGGTTCGACCTGCCGCTCGCCCCGGAGGGCACCGACTTCCGGCGGCGGATCTGGGCCGCCCTGGACGAGATCCCGTACGGCGAGACCGTCACGTACGGCCGGCTCGCCGCGATGGCGGGCGAGTCGCCGCGGGCCGTGCGCGCCGTCGGCGGTGCCGTGGGCGCGAACCCGCTCCTCATCGTCCGCCCCTGCCACCGCGTCCTCGGGGCCGGCGGGGCCCTCACCGGCTTCGCGGCCGGCGTCGACCGCAAGCGCTGGCTCCTGGAGCTGGAGAGCGGCACCCTGTTCTGAGTGCCGGCCGGCCCGGCCTCGATTCCGAATGCCGCCCTGCCCGGTCCCGATTCCGAGTGCCGTCCCGCCCCGCCCCGTCCCGAGCCGGGTCTACGCCCGAAGGTCGACGCGCCAGTTGTGGCTCCGCATGAAGCGGCCGGGCGGGAACTCGAAGTCCGTCTCCCCGAGCAGCGTGAAGCCGGCCTTCTCGCAGACGGCGTTCGACGCGGGGTTGTCGACCGACGGGAAGGCGTGCAGGTACCGGTGCCGGGCCTCGCGGCGGGCGGCGGCGACGGCCGCGCGGGTCGCGGCCACGGCGATGCCCCGGCCCTGGAAGGGCGGGAGGACGTTCCACCCCATCTCGTGGACCGTCCCGCCCTCCCACGTCCGGGTGCCGTAGCCGACGGTGCCGACGGGTTCGCCGCCGGGGAGCAGCTCGATCCGGTACATGCAGCCGAGGCCGGAGGGGACGAAGTCGAGGTAGCGGGCGTGCCGGACGAGCAGCTGCTCCTCGCTCTCCGGGCCGCCGACGTGCGTCTTCATCTCCGGCGTGTTGACCCGGCGCAGCAGCGCGAGGTCGGCGTCCGTCCAGGGTTCGAGGTGTACCGGTGCCGTGTTCACGGCACGCACGGTAGTGCTCGTGGGGCGGGCGTGACCAGCGGTTATTCGGCAGGCGGGGTGGGGCCGGCGAGGGCGCGGGCGAGCTGGTCTAGGGCGGGCAGGGCCTGGAAGACGGCGTCGCGGTCGGCGGGGTCGAGGGTGCCGAGGGCGTCGGCGATGCGGCGTTCGTGGGCGTGCTGCCAGTCGTCGAGCTGGCGCTGGCCGGCGGGGGTGAGGGCGATGCGGGCGGTGCGGCGGTCGCCGGGGTCGGCCTGGCGGTCGACGAAGCCGGCGTCGAGGAGTTTGCCGACGAGGCCGCTGACGGTGTTGGGTGCGAGTCGCTGGCGGGCGGCGAGTTCGCCGACGCGCAGGGGTGCGGCGGCGAGGGTCTGGAGGAGTTCGACCTGGGCCATGGGGAGGGATTCCCACGGGTAGTCGGTGCGGATGCTGCTGCGCAGGGCGCGGCGCAGGCGGGTGACGACGTCGGTCAGCCGGCGGGCGTGTTCGACCGACGTTTCGGGGGTTCCGGTGGCGGAGTCGGGAACGTGCGGTGACGACGGCATGGCGGACAGCGTATCGCCTGGTACGGACGCTTCGGCCGGCCCGGTGGGGGTGCCGGGGAGCCGGTTCGGCCGCTGCCCCCGGCCGCTGCCCCCGGCCGCTGCACCGACCCGCGTGAACCGCCGGCCGAACCGCCGGCCGCGCCCCGTGCGCATCTGATTCCGATCAGGTCGTAGAAAGAACATGTCTGCATCCGATATATTGAGTGACATGAACGCCACCGTCCTCGCCGCGCGGCTGCTCACCGAGCGCCCCAGGCCCCGCGGCATAGCCGGCTGGCGCCACGCCCACTGGCTGGCGGTCGGCACCGTGTGTCTCGGTGCCTTCCTCGGTCAGCTCGACGCCAGTGTGATCGCCCTGGTCTTCCCGGCCCTCGGCCGTCACTTCGGCGCGGGTTTCGCCGCCGTCGAGTGGGTCGCCCTCGCCTACCTGCTCGTCCTGGTCGCCCTGCTGGCCCCCATCGGCTGGCTGTCCGACCTGGTGGGCCGCAAGACGATGTACATCGGCGGTTTCGCCGTCTTCGGCCTGTCCTCGCTCTGCGCCGGGTTCGCCGGCGGCCTCTGGATCCTGGTCGGCTGCCGGGCCGTGCAGGCCGTCGGCGCCGCGATGATGCAGGCCAACAGCGTCGCGCTGGTGGCGCGCGGCGTGCCCGAGCACGCGATGCGGCGCGCGCTCGGCATCCAGGCGGCCGCCCAGGGCCTGGGGCTGGCGCTCGGGCCGACCCTCGGCGGGCTGCTGGTCGAGCACGCGTCGTGGCAGTGGGTGTTCTGGGTCAACGTGCCGATCGGCGTGCTCGGCATCGTCGCCGGCTGGTACCTGCTGCCGCGCACCAGGGCGGAGCGCGCGGCGGTCGTGCCCGGGCCGCGCCGGCCCCTGGGGAAGGCGCACCGCTTCGACTTCCCCGGCATGCTGCTGATCACCGGCGCCACCACGGCGCTGCTGCTCGCCCTGTCCACGGCCTCGGGCCTGCCGCTGCCCGGTTGGCTCGTCGCCGTCCTCCTCGTGGCCTCGGCCGTCCAGACGCTCGCGCTGGTGCGCCAGGAGCAGCGGGCCGCCCGGCCGATCCTGGCGCCCGGGCTGGTCAACACGCCGGGCGTGCGGTCCGGGCTGGTGGTCGCGCTGATCGGGTACCTGCTGCTGTTCTGCCCGCTCGTGCTGGGCCCGGTGTTGCTGACCGGAGCGGGCGTGTCGACGGCCGGCGCGGGCCTGGTGATCACGCTGCTGCCGGCCGCGTTCGCGGTCGCGGCGACGGTCGGCGGCGGGCTGCTGCCGCGCGGCTGGTCGGACGTGACGAGGTGTCGCTCCGGCGCGGTGACGGCGGGCGCCGGATTGCTGCTGTTCGCCCTGCTGCCGGTCTCGGCCGGGGTGTCGGCGGTCCCGCTGCTGGTCGCCGGGTACGGTCTGGGCCTGCTGCTGCCGGCGAACAACGCGTTGGTGATGCGGGCGATCCCGGCGGCCTGCTCGGCGGTCGGCGGCGGCATGGTGAACATGGCACGCAGCCTGGGCACGGCGCTCGGCATGGCGCTGTCCGTCCTGGGTGTCCACCTGGCGGGCGCGGCGTCCGGTGGGCGGACGGTGCTGCTGGTCCTCGCGGGGGTCGCGGCGGCGGCCGTGCTCCTCACCCGGCCGGTCCGCCCTGCCCGCCCTGCCGGCCCGGCCGGCCCCGCCCGCTCCTGACGCGCGACTAGGACACGGCGTTCAGCGCGTCCTGGGCCCGGTTGAGGCCGAGCCGCACGAGCGTCTCCACCGCGTCCGCGCAGCGGTCCAGCACGCCCGGCAGGGCGGCGAGCTCGTCCTTCGAGAACTTCTTCAGGACGAAGTCGCCGACGCTCTGCCCCTTCGGCGGGCGGCCGAGGCCGAAGCGCAGCCGGACGAAGTCGCGGGTGCCGAGGACGTCGCCGACCGAGCGCACGCCGTTGTGCCCGCCGGGGCCGCCGCCGCGCTTGAGCTTGCAGGAGCCGAACGCGAAGTCGAGGTCGTCCTGGACCACCACCAGCTGCTCGACGGGCACGCCGTGGCGCCGCATCAGGCCGGCCACCGGGCGGCCGGACAGGTTGATGAACCACTGCGGCTTGACGAGCAGCACCCGCCGGCCGTCCACCTCGATCTCGGCGACCCGGCTGCCGATCGCGCGCCGCCGGAACCGCGCGCCGTGCCGCTCGGCGAGCCGGTCGACGGCGAGGAAGCCCGCGTTGTGCCGGGTGAGCCGGAACCAGGGGCCGGGGTTGCCGAGGCCGGCGACGAGCCAGGGGGCGGCGGGGGTCATGTTCGGTGCTCCAGAGCGCAAGGGGGAACGAACCGGGGGCCGGTTCGAGAAATCAGGGTCGAAAGAGAGCGGGGTGCGGTGGGGACGACGG
>NZ_JBHYWI010000010.1:0-158421 GCF_042751525.1 Kitasatospora sp. NPDC059408 | reverse complement strand
TCCCCCCGCCCCCCCCCGGGACGCGCGCTGCGATCACGTCTCGCGGGCTGCGTCTTTAGTTTCGCAGCCCGGCCGACCCCCAGGGAGAAAGGGCGATCATGCCTGAAGTCACCACCCCGTACGCGACCGGCACCCCCTGCTGGGTCGACCTCATGGCGAAGGACCAGCAGGCCGCGCTCGACTTCTACCGCGACGTCCTCGGCTGGCAGGGGCAGCCCGGCCCGGCCGAGTTCGGCGGGTACGCGGTCTGCGAGCTCAACGGGAAGGCCGCGGCCGGGATCGGCCCGGCGATGGCCCCGGAGGGCATGCCGGAGCCGCCGACCGTGTGGACCAGCTACCTGGCCTCCACGGACGCCCAGGCCACCCAGGACGCGATCGTCGCGGCCGGCGGCACGCTGATGGTCCCGGTGATGGACGTCGGCAACCTCGGGCGGATGCTCATCGCCGCCGACCCCCAGGGCTCGGTGTTCGGCGTCTGGCAGCCGGGCGAGTTCTTCGGCGCGCAGGTCGTCAACGAGGCCGGCGCGCTCACCTGGAACGAGCTGCACACCAGCGACATCCAGGCCGCGACCGCCTTCTACGGCGAGGCGTTCGGCATCGAGATCGAGCCGCTCGACGGCGCGGACTCCTACTGGGAGGTACGGGTGGGCGGCCGGGCGGTCGGCGGGGCCACGCTGCTCGCCAACGACCCGCCCGGCACGCCCGCGCACTGGCTGACGTACTTCGCCGTGGACGACACGGACTCGACGGTCGACGCCCTGGTCAAGCGGGGCGGCACCGTCCTGGTCCCGCCCTTCGACATGATGGCCGGCCGGATGACGGTGGTCGCCGACCCGCAGGGCGCCCCGTTCGCGATGATCACGCCGACCCCGATGCAGTAGGGACGCGTGCCGTAGGACCGCGTGCCGTAGGGACGCACCTGCCCGAGTCCTCCGCCCGCCCGGGCCTTCCCGGGCGGGCGGACGCACGCCGGACTACGCGCCGTCCTGGTGCCGCAGGGCCCGGGCGAGCCAGGAGTACACCGGGGTCAGACCGGGCACCACCTGCCAGCCGTTGACGATCCAGACCAGACGCCAGTACCGGTCCACCCTCGGATCGTGCGCTTCCTCGAAGCGCTGGGCCAGCCAGTCCCGGAACTCCGCGTCCGGGGTGCGCGCGAATGCGTCGGCGTAGCGCCGCACGAGCTCGTCGATGACGGGTGCGGCACCGTCGCCGTGCGGGTCGACGCCCGCCTCCGTGGCCTCGGCCACCTTCTGACGGGTGAACGCCGTCAGCTCCTCGCCCGCCTCGCGCTCGATGTCGGGCGTGCGCCCGCCGGCCTGGTGCGGGAGCGTCCGGCGCATCCGGGCCCGGAAGTCCTCGTCGCCGACCAGTTCGGCGAGCTCCACCCACGAGGCGACCTGTTCGGTGGTCGGTTCCTCGGGGAGGTCGGGGGTCGCGGCCCGGACCATGGCGGCCGCGGCCGGGGCGGCTTCGGCCGGGGCGCCGCCCGCAGGGACGCCGTCCGCCGGGGCGTCGCCCGCCGGGGAGTCGCCCGCCGGGCCAAAGGTGCCGGCGATGAAGTCGTCGATCAGCCGCCGCCGTTCGTCGGCGGACAACTGCGTGAGCTTGTGCACGAGTCTGGTCTCCTCGGGGTCGGAACCGCGCCCGGCCACGACGCGCAGTACGCTCCGGCGCAGCTGCAGCTCCCGGATCTGCACGTCGATGGCGTCGGCGTGCGCGGCGGCGACCTCGGCCATCGGGAGCTCGCGGTCCGCGATCCGCCGGATCGCGGGCAGGTCGATGCCCAACTCGCGCAGCGTGCGGACGAGTTCCAGGCGGAGCAGGGCGTCGAGGTCGTAGCGCCGGTAGCCGGCGGGACTTCGGGTGGTCGGCGCCACGATCCCCGAGTCGGAGTAGAACCGGATCGTCCGCACGGACAGGCCGGTGCACCGGGAGAGCTCCCCGATCGAGTAGAGGGTCGTCGCGTCCATGGCCCTCACTCTGCTGTCTCCAGTCACTGGAGACTCAAGGCCAACCGTCCGCCCGCCTCGTTTCAGGGCCAGGGCAATCTCGGAGTTGGCGGACGGGCGCGACGCTCAAGACGATGGAGCGCCGTCCGTCCTTCCCGACCGAGGGAGTACACCCGTGCCGCACATCGCCATCGACAACGGACTGCCGGGGATCAGCGGCCTGCTGGCGCTGCGCCCGGACACCGCCGCCCCGCTGGGGCTGCTCGCCGACGCGCTGCTGCGCGCGCCGGCCCCGATGAGCCGGGGCGAGCGCGAGCTCGTCGCCGCCTACGTCTCGCACCTCAACGGCACCCGCTTCTGCACCGGGGCCCACGGTGCCTTCGCCGCCGCGCAGTTGGAGGAGGGCGATGACGTGGTGAAGGCGGTCCTGGCCGATCCCGCCACCGCGCCGCTCACCGACCGCATGCGGGCCCTGCTGCGGATCGCGGCCGAGGTACAGGGCCGGGTCGGGCCGGTCTCGCACGAGGCGGTGGCGGCCGCCCGCGCAGCCGGCGCCGGGGACACCGAGATCCACGACACCGTGCTGATCGCCGCCGCGTTCTGCATGTACAACCGGTACGTCGACGGCCTGGCCACCGACCTCCCCGAGGACCCGGGCTACTACGCCGAGGGCGCGAAGCGGATCGTCGGCTCCGGCTACGGCCGGGGGAACTGAGCACCCGGCACCGGCCGACGAGGAGACGCCGCCATGAGCACGTACGCATCGGGCCAGCCGGACACCACGGCCGGCCACGCCCCACGTCCACTCCCCACCCGTACCTCCCTGTTCGTCACCGGCGACTTCCCCCGGCGCCGCTGGCCGACCGTGCTGCTCGGCACGCTCGGCGGGCTCCTGCTGGCGTACGCCTGGAACGCGAACCTGGTCGACGACCAGATCGGCTTCGGCACCGCCGACGCCCTGCTCGGCCACGACGCCCACGGCACGCCGATCACCGGGGTGGTCTCCGGCGTCCTGTTCGCCTTCGTCTCCGGGCTGGCCGGCTCCTTCACCGCGTGCAACATCGCGGCCTTCGGCGCCGTCGGCCCGCTGGTCGGGCAGTCACCGTCGCTGCGCCACCGGCTCCTGCACGTCGCCAAGCCGCTGGGCTGGGTCTTCGCGGGCATGGCGCCGGTCTCGGCCGCCTACGGCGCGCTGGTCGGCCTCGTCGGCACGCACATGCCGCAGTTCTCGACGGCCGCGGGCAAGGGCCTGACACCCCGGGCGCTGCAGTCGATGACGGCCTTCGGCCTGATCGGGCTGGTGATGATCGTGCTCGGCCTGGCCGCCGTCGGCCTGGTCCGCGACCCGCTGGCCGGGCTGTCCCGGCGCTTCCCGAACGCACCGCTGGTTCTCGTCGGCGCGATGATCGGCGGCTTCCTGGTGGGCCGCCCGTACCCGCTCTTCCGCGACCTGTTCCGGCACGCCGCCACCACACACAACCCGGTCTACGGCGCGGGAGCGTTCCTCCTGCAGTCGATCGGCAACATCGCCGTCATGGCGGTGCTGTTCGTGGCGCTCGCCTACGGAACGGGCGGCCGACTGCAACGGGTGCTGGCGTCCAGGCCCGCCCGGATCAGCGTGGTGACCGCAGCGGCCTTCCTCGTCGCCGGGGTCTTCACCGTCGTCTACTGGGACGTACGGATGCTGGCCAGGCTCGGCTACCTCTGGTTCCCGCCCTCCCCCTGGGGCTGAGCCTTCGACCGGCGTCCGGCCGAGGCCTTGCCGGGCATACGGTCTGACGACGCATGCGGATATCCTCAAACCCTCACATCGATGTCATTGTCAAGGCCGGACGGCACGAGGGGCGACGCATGCGTATCGGTGAACTGTCCGACCGGACCGGGACTCCCCCGCGGCTCCTGCGTTACTACGAGCAGCAGGGGCTCATCACGCCGGAACGTGCGGCGAACGGCTACCGCGACTACGACGAGCACCTCGTCGACCGCGTCGTCCAGATCCGCGGGCTGCTGGACGCCGGGCTGCCGACGCGCATCATCAAGCAGATCCTGCCGTGCCTCGACAAGCCGCGCGTCATCCACTTCCCGGACGCGACACCGGACCTGATCGCGACGCTGGAGAAGGAGCGGGACCGCATGAGCGACCGGATCCGGTGCCTCACCCGCAACCGGGACGCGATCGCGGAGTACCTGGAGGCGGTCCGCGCCACCGCCCTGGATCCCGTGTCGGCCTGAGCCGCTTGACCTTGACACTTATGTGAAGGTTGCACACTGACTTTCATGACTGACGCCCGCATCTGGCACGCCGAGTTCGGCCACGGCACCCCGATCGTGCTGATCCACGGCTACACGATCGACCACCGGCTCCTCCTGCCCCTCGACCCCGCGTTCGCCGACCGGCCCGGGTGGCGGCGGATCTACCTCGACCTCCCCGGGCACGGCAACAGCCCGCGGCTGCCGGGGAGGACCTCCGCGACGGCGGTGGCCGACGCCGTCGTCGAGCGGATCCGCGAACTCGTCGGGCAGGAGCGGTTCGCCGTCGTCGGGCAGTCGTTCGGCGGGCAGCTGGCGCGGGCCGTGACGGCGGCGTTCGGCGAGCAGGTGCTCGGCTCGGCCCTGATCGTCCCGGTCGTCCGCTGGGGCACGGACCGGACGCTGCCCGAGGAGACGGTGGCCGAGCGCGACGAGGAGTTCCTCGCCGGCCTCTCGACCTCGGAGCAGCAGGTGTTCGGCGCCGTCATGGCCCGTCACACCAAGACCGGTTGGGGCCTGTACCGACGGCACGTCGCGCCCGGCTGGGACGCCCACGACCGTACGGCGGCGGCCGAGCTGGAGGCCGACTTCCTGCTCCCGGAATGGCCGGAGCACGGTGTGCCCGCTCACGGCGGACGGCACCTGCTGGTCACCGCGCGCCAGGACGCGCTCGTCGGCTGGCGCGACCAGCTCGCGCTGCTCGACCACTATCCGCGGATGACGGCGGCGGTGCTGGACGGCACCGGGCACAACCCGCAGGTCGAGAGCGCGGACGCCGTCCGCGAGCTGGTCGGGCGGTGGCTGGACGAGCTCGCGCCGCCGCGGGGTTGAACCGTCTCGCCGGCGGACTACGGGACGGCGAGGGGGACGGCGTCGCTACTGGCCGACGCGTCCGTCGACGCACTCGCGCAGGAGGTCGGCGTGCCCGCAGTGGCGGGCGTACTCCTCGATCCGGTGCACCATCAGTTCGCGGATCGAGACCCGGTCCTTGCCCACGCGTGCGCCGAGGTCCGGGTGTTCGGCGAGGGCGGCGTCGGTCTCGGCCTGTTCGCGCTCCAGGTCGCGGAACGCGGCGTCCACGACGGCCTGGTCGGCGACCGCCCCGTCGAAGTCCGCGTCGCGCCCGCCGTACAGCCTGGGCAGCGGCTGGGACGGCGACTCGTCCTCGGTGAGCCAGTTGCGCCAGTCCCGTTCGACCTCGGCGAGGTGGCGGACCAGGCCGAGCAGTGACATCGTCGACGGCGGGACGGACCGGCGGGCGAGCTGCTCGGCGTCCAGGCCCTCGCACTTGAGCCGCAAGGTCAGCCGGTAGTTCACCACGTAGTCCAGCAGCGTGCCCAGTTCGCCGTCCGGGCTGGGGCCTTCGAGGGTCCGCGGGTCGTCGGCCGGATCGGCCCACATGTCCGGGTAGAGGGTCGCCCGGGTCCAGCGCGCTGGTTCGTCGGTCATGCGTCGCATCCTCGTCCGTCTCCGCACGAACCGCCACCGAATTACCTCGCACGCGCTGCTGCCCGGCCGGCCCGACGGCTTAGGCCGGCACGCCCGTCAGCGGCCTCGTGCGGTAGAGGGCCGCGGCGCCCGGCGGGACGAGGCAGGGCAGCAGCCACTCCCACAGCGCGGCGACCCGGCGGGCGCGCTCCTCCGGCGAGCAGTCCTCGCCGAACGTGACCTCCAGGCCGCACGCGGCCGTCACCACGAGCGTCTCCGGGCCGGTGCAGCCCGGGCGGTCGCGCAGTTCGCCCGCGCGGCGCGCGCCGGACAGCAACTCCCGGACCACGCCCGCCCATACGCCGTGGAAGCCCTGCGTCCCGGCCACGCACCCGCCTGCCGCCGCCGGGCCGGCCTGTGTCGGGCCTGACTGCGCTGGACCGCGCTGCGTGGGGCCGGGCTGCGTGGGGCCGGGCTGCGTGGGGCCGGGCTGCGTGGGGCCGGGCTGCGTCGGGACTTCCGCCGCCGGGCCCTGGGCCGCCGCCTCCCCCAGCCACGCGCCGCCCTCCCGGCCGAGCCGGAACGCGGCGCGGATCACCGCGTCCGAGCCGAGGGCGTCGACCAGCCAGTACCCCGAGTCGATCAGGGCCTGGAGCGGCGACGAGGCCGTGCGCAGCGTCGCGCACGCGCCGCGCAGCGAGCCCTCGGCCTGGTCCAGCACCGCCCGCGCCAGGTCCTCCTTCGACGCGAAGTGGAAGTACAGCGCCCCTTTCGTCACCCCGGCCGTGCCGGCGATCTCGCCGAGCGTGGCCCCCGCGTACCCGCTGCGGTCGAACAGCACCGCCCCCGCCTCCACCAGCCGCCCGCGCGTCCGCTCCGACCTCTCCTGCGCCACGTTCCCTCAACCCCTTACTGCTGCAAGCCAGTTCCGTTTACGCGCACCGCACCGAACAGTCCCGCCCGGGCCGCCCCCGTGGCCTTCAGCCCACCCGGGAGAACCGGGCCGCGGCGCCCTGCCGTTCGGCCGGGCGGACCACGGCGGCCGGTTCGCCACCGGTCTCGGCCCGTTCGGGGGCGGAGACCAGGATCGAGCGCTGCAGCCGCCGCAGCGCCGCTGACGGTTCCATGCCCAATTCCCGTACCAGAGTTGCACGGAGCCGTTGGTACACCTCCAGCGCCTCCCCCCTCCGGCCGGAGCGGTGCAGCGCGAGCATGTACTGGCCGTGCAGGCTCTCGTGGGTGCGGTAGCGGTCGACCAGGACGGTCAGTTCGGCGAGCAGGACGCGGTGGCGGCCGAGCCGCAGGTCGGCGTCGATGCGCTGGTCCAGGGCGCAGAGCCGGGTCTCCTCCAGGCGCTTGGCCTCGACGGCGAGCTGGCCGCCGGCCGGGACGTCCGAGAAGGCCGGGCCGCGCCAGAGGCGCAGCGCCTCGTCGAGCATCCTCGCGGCGAGCTTGTGGTCGTCGCCGTCCATCGCGCGGTAGCCCAGGCCGGCCAGGCGGTCGAACTCGCGGGCGTCGGTGAGGCCGCCGCCGCTGTTGAGCATGTAGCCGCCGGGGGAGGTCACGAGGACGTCCTTCGCGCAGGCGAACCCGGCGGTGGCCGCGCCGGTCGTGGCGATCGCGCGGTCGATGAGCTCGCGCAGCTGCAGGACGTACGTCTGCACGGTGGTGCGGGCGCTGCGCGGCGGGCGGCCGGACCATAGCTCGTCGGCCAGCGTGCCGGCCGGGACGACCTGGTCGGCCCTCAGCGCCAGTAACCCGAGCACCTGCCGCGGCTTCGGCGCGGACGGCACCACCGACACTCCGCACATCCGGACGTCCAACGCCCCCAGCACGCGGATCTCCATGACGACCACCCCAATCCACGGAACGCCCCCGGCGGATCCGCCGCGGCCGGCACCCGACTCCCCCTGGGTCGACACCCCGGGGCCACGATGACCAGTCAAAAACAGGACAGGCGGTTTGTCAATACAAAACCGAACGAGCTGTTTGTTTATGCGAATCGGGGTACGCCTGCTCGAATCTGGGGCGCGAACGGACCAGCCGTGCGCCGGTGCGCGGACGCGAGCGCACGCCTGGGCCCACGGGCGAACCAGGCGGACCAAGCGGCCGGGGCAGAGCGCGCAGACCAGGCGGATCGGACAGGCCGGGCACCCGGGCACAGGCGGACGGCGGCGCCGGGCCTCAACAGGCCCCGCACCGCCGTCGATCCGCCCGTTCCTGCGCGAGCGGTGCGCCGCCTCAGGACACCGCGACCGCGCCGCCGACCGCGTGCGCCTCGACCTCGGCGCCATTGCCGCCACTTCCGCCACTTCCGTCGGCGTCGCCTTCCGACGCCGCGCGGGCCGCCGCCGCCACCTCGGCGACCACCCGGGCGCCACGGTCCGGCCCCATCTGCAGCGCCCCGAGCACGCCCGGCACCGCGATGCTCGGCATCACGTGCTGGAACAGCCCGGCCACCCGGCGCTCCAGGTCCGCCCGGCCACTCAGCTTCTGGGACTGGATCTGAACCCCCGTCCACGCCGCCGTCAGCAGCCATGCCGCGTCCGCCGGGGTGACGTGCGGCAGCAGTTCGCCGCGCTCGCCGGCCGCGACCAGGAGCACCTCGAAGCGGGAGATCCACCCGAGGATCGCGCCGCCGCCGAACTCGTCGAACACGTCCTGGCCGAGGGAGAGCCGGGCACCGGCGCTCAGCAGCGGGTCGCGCGGCAGCAGATGGGCGACCACCATCCCGGTGTCCACGAACTCCTGGAGTTTGCAAGCGCGTTCGGGAACCTCGTCCTGGGCGAACTGCTCCTCCACCACGCCCTGCGCGAGATCGCGCTTGGACGCGAAATGGAAATAGACCGCGCCGCGCGTCACGCCGGCCCGGGAGACCACCTCGCCGATGGTCGCTCCCTCGTAGCCGAACTCGTCGAAGACAGAAGCCGCGGCCTCCAGGATCAGCCGACGCGTCCGAAGCGCGCGCTCCTGCCGTACCACCGGAACCACCCCGTCCTGACATTCTCGCGAAAAACAAAACCAAACACGCCGTATCTTAGCGACGGGCAGCCCGAAGGCGACAGGACAGCATCCGGGAATCGCCCCAGGTACTCCTCCTCCCCCACCCACCCGCGCTCGTCGGCGAATTCGGGATGCCCGGCCGCCCACCGACACCGCAAGGCCACTCCCCACGCGCAGTCGCACACAAAACCGAACGATCGGTATCTGTAGCGGCATGCCAGGCTCCGGAAAACCCGATCAAGCCCTCCGGCGACGCCCTCGGCATCTTTCTCAACCGATCGGTTGAAGAAGGCGGCGGACCGGCGTAGCGTTGTCCTCAACCAATCGGTTGAGAAGGAGCAGGGGTATCCGGTGGCCGTCGACCAGTTGTCCCGGGCGTTCGTCGCCCTGGCCGATCCGACCCGGCGCGACATCGTCGCCCGCCTCTCGGTCCGCGATGCGACCGTCGGCGAGCTGGCGGAGTCGTACGCGATGTCGATGCAGGCCGTCTCCAAGCACCTCAAGGTGCTGGAGGAGGCCGGGCTCGTCAGCCGCAGCCGGGACGCGCAGCGGCGGCCGTGCCACCTCGAACCGCAGGTGTTCGACTTGATGACGAGCTGGATCGAGCGCTACCGCCGCCAGGCGGAGGAGCGGTTCCGCCGCCTGGACGCCGTCCTCGCGGCCATGGCCGACGAGGCCGCCGACGACGGGTCCGCCGACGACGACCCGACAGGCGACGACCCGACAGGCGACGAGCCGGCCGGCGGAGGCCCCGCGCACAGCACAAAGACCGAAGCAGGCCCAGGACACGAAGGAGAGAAGCCATGACCTCCACCACCGGCCGCGAGACCCGGGTCGAGGCGGACCCGGCACTGCCCACCATCCGGATCGTCCGCGAGTTCGACGCCCCGCCGGCGCGGGTCTTCCGGGCCTGGATCGAGCCCGAGCTGGTCGCCCGGTGGCTCGGCCCGGACAACCACGAGACGAAGATCGACTTCTGGGACGGCCGCACCGGCGGGAGCTACCGCTACTCCATGCACCAGGACGGCCGGGAGATCGCCGCCTTCTACGGCTCGTTCCACGAGGTCCGGCCGGAGACCCGGCTCGTCCAGACGTTCACGTACACGGGCGTGCCGGACGGCGTCTCGCTGGACACCGCCGTGTTCGAGCCGGCCGGCGAGGGCCGCACCCGCGTCACGATCCTGTCCGTGGTCGACAGCTTCGCCGCCCGCGACGCGATCCTCGCGAGCGGCATGGAGAAGGGCGTCACCGAGGGCTACGCGAAGCTGGACGCCCTGCTCGCCTCGGAGTGACCGCCCGCGCCCGATATGAGGAAGCGCCCACCGCCTGCATGGCGGTGGGCGCTTCGTCGTACCGGGCGTTCAGCGCCGCCCGAGCGCCGACAGCGGGTTGACGCCCTCCACGGCCTTGACGAGGGGGGCGAGATCGGGGTTCTTCGCAGCCTCGTCGAGGGCCTCGCGGAGCGCGGCGTCGTTCGTGGGACGGGCCGCCTCCAGCAGCTTCAGGCCGTCCTCGGTCACGTTCGTGTAGATGCCGCGACGGTCGGTCGGGCACAGGTAGCGCGAGAGCAGGCCGCGGTCCTCCAGGCGGGTGACCAGGCGGGTCGTCGCGCTCTGACTGAGGACGACCGCGTCGGCGACCTGCTTCATCTGCAGGTGGCCGCCCTCGTCGTCGTGCTGGCGGCTGAGCACGTCGAGCAGCGAGTACTCGCGCACGCTCAGGTCGTGCCCGGCCTGCAGGCTGCGCTCGATGTGCGCCTCGATCCGGCCGGCCAGGAGGTACAGGGCGGCCCAGCCGTTGGCGAGGGCGGTCAGCGCGGGATCCGTGGCGGTCATGAGCGCGGGTCTCCTTCCGGGTTCGACGGTGTCAAGGATAAGCCCTCGGCAAAAATTTCGGCCTGGGCATGTATCCCGCTTATACAAGCATCCGGCCGGCGGGGCGGAGGGGCGGACGAGCAGAGTCACCACGAGCAAAAGCCCGCAGTTGCACCTATGCCGCGCCTGCAACTATTGTCGAGGCTCGTAAGGCGCTGTAGCAATCTCGTCTGGAGGACGCGCCATGCCTCTCGCACTCCTCGCCCTGGCCATCGGGGCCTTCGGGATCGGGACCACCGAGTTCGTCATCATGGGCCTGCTGCCCGAGATCGCCGGCGACTACGGTGCGTCCATCCCCACCGCCGGGCTCCTGGTCACCGGGTACGCGATCGGCGTCGTCATCGGCGCGCCGCTGATGACGGTGCTCGGCACCCGGATCGGCCGCAAGACGATGCTGATGCTCCTCATGGGCCTCTTCGTCGCCGGCAACCTGCTGTCCGCCGCCGCCCCGAGCATGGGCGTCATGCTCGCAGGCCGCCTCGTGGCCTCGCTCGCCCACGGCGCGTTCTTCGGGATCGGCTCCTTGGTCTCCGCCGACCTCGTCGCGCCGGACTAGAAGGCCGGCGACATCGCCACCTTGTTCACCGGGCTCACCGTCGCCAACATCGTCGGCGTCCCGCTGGGCACCTTCGTCGGCCAGGCCGTCGGCTGGCGCGCCACCTTCGTCGGCGTCGCCGCGCTCGGCGTGGTCGGCCTGCTCGGCATCGTCAAGCTCGTCCCCGCCCTGCCCCGCCCCGAGGGCGCCCACCTGCGCGGCGAGCTGACCGCGTTCCGCAACCCGCAGGTGCTGCTCGCGATGGCGATGACCGTGCTCGGCTTCGGCGGAGTCTTCGCCGCGATCACCTACATCGCCCCGATGATGACCCGCGTCGCCGGCTACTCCGACGGCGCCGTCACCTGGCTGCTGGTGCTGTTCGGCATCGGGATGTTCCTCGGCAACCTCCTCGGCGGCAGGTACGCCGACCGCAGGCTGATGCCGATGCTGTACGCCTCGCTCGGCGGACTCGCCGTCGTGCTCGGCCTGTTCACCCTCACCGCGCACGACAAGGTCCTCGCCGCGGTCACGATCCTGCTGATAGGAGCGCTCGGCTTCGCCACCGTCCCGCCGCTGCAGAAGCGCGTCCTCGACCAGGCGCACGGCGCGCCCACCCTGGCCTCCGCCGTCAACATCGGGGCGTTCAACCTCGGCAACGCCCTCTCCGCCTGGCTCGGCGGCCTGGTGATCTCGGCCGGTCTCGGATACACGGCCCCGAACTGGGTCGGCGCGCTGCTCGCCGCCTCGGCACTCGTCCTCGCCGTCTGGTCCGCCGCCCTGGAGCGCCGCGCCCCGGGCCGTACGTCCGCCGTTCCGACCGCTGTTCCGACCGTCTCGATCCCCGTCCACCACTGAACCGTTCCTTCAGGAGAAGCGCCACCATGAGCACCACCACCGTCACCCCGCTCACCACCGCCGACGCCGAGACGCTCGTCGCCGCCGCCCGCACCGCCGCCGAGGCGGCCGGGGTCGCCGTCAGCATCACCGTCCTGGACGCGGGCGGGCACCCGCTCGCCTTCCGCCGCGACGACCGCGCCGTGCTGATCTCCGGCGAGACCAGCACCCGCAAGGCCTACACCGCCCTCCAGCTCGACGCCCCGACCGCCGACCTGGTCGACCTCGTCAAGCCCGACGGGCCGTTCCACTCCCTGCCCACCGCACTGGACCGTCCACTGCTCTTCATCGCAGGCGGCGTCCCGGTCCACCGCGACGGCCGCCTCGTCGGTGCCCTCGGCATCGGCGGCGGCGCCCCCGAGCAGGACCACTCCTTCGCCACCGCCGCGCTGGCGGCACTCGCGCGCTGACCCGCGCTCAACGGCGGTCGTACGAGATACCCGGCACCGCACCAACGCCCGTGCCTCCCAACGGTCCTGATCGTCGGGAGGCACGGGCGTTGGCGTGGTGCCGACTCGCTTCGGTCGCCGTCCTGGCAGGATGGCGCCATGGAACGTGTGCTTGGAATCGGCGGGTACTTCCTGCGGGCCGCCGACCCTGCTGCCCTCAATGCGTGGTACCGCGACTGCCTCGGCCTGGCCGCCGACGAGCACGGCCTCTGGCAGCAGGAGACCGGCCCGACGGTGTTCGCGACCTTCGAGTCCGGAACCGACTACTTCGGATCGAACGCCCAGCGGACCATGCTCAACTTCCGGGTCCGCGACCTGGACGCCATGCTCGCGCAGCTACGCGCCAAGGGAGCGGACGTCGCCGGGGAGACCCAGGACATGGCGGGCGTCGGACGGTTCGGCTGGGTCACGGACCCCGAGGGCAATCGCATCGAACTGTGGCAGCCCGCCTGACCCTGCCCCCGACGGCCGCCCGGCGCCGCTGCCCGCGCCTCGACGTCAGCGGCAGAGGGCCGTTTCGACGAGGCTCTCGACGTGCTTCATCGTGTTCGGGTCGGAGGGCTGGGTCGTCACCGCGATGTCCGCGGCGGCGCTGCCGTCGTCGGTGACGCCGCCTCGCGTCTCGTAGCCCGGGAAGCTGCCGCCGTGGCCCCAGTAGAGGCCACCGCCGCACGGCAGCGGCTTGCTCACCAGGCCGAGCCCGTAGCCGGCGCCGGGACCCATCTTCTCGGCAGGGACGGTCTTCTTCATCTCGGCGAGCTGGGCCGGCTTGAGGAGGTCGCCGTGGAGCAGCTCGGAGAAGAACCGGTTGAGGTCGGAGTTGGTGGAGATCATCTGCCCGGCCGCCCAGCCCCAGGACGGGTCGATCTCCGTGACGTCGCGCAGCGGCGCTCCCGGCGCTTCCCGGTAGTAGCCCTTGGGGTGCGGCTCGCGGATGGACTCGTCGCCGGGGGCGGGGAAGTACGTGTGATGCAGGCCTGCGGGCTCGATGACGCGCCGTTCGATCTCCGCCGCGAGGGGCCTGCCGGAGACCCGTTGGGCGATCAGGCCGGCCAGGACGTAGTTCGTGTTGCTGTACCCGAACCTCTCCCCCGGCGCGAATTCGGCCTTGAACTGAAGGGCCGTGTCGAGGAGTTCGCGCGGCTCGTAGTAGCGGGGCCGGAGGTCGGCCTTGAGGTAGTTCGGGATGCCGCTGGTGTGCTGGAGGAGCTGGCGGACCGTGATCCTGCGGCCGTCGATGCCGTCCCCGCGGACCAGGCCCGGCAGGTAGGTCTCGATCGGCTCGTCGAGCGCGATCTTCCCCTCGCCGACCAGCTGCAGCACGACCACCGCCGTGAACACC
The DNA here is from genome assembly GCF_042751525.1 of Kitasatospora sp. NPDC059408. NCBI lineage: Bacteria > Bacillati > Actinomycetota > Actinomycetes > Kitasatosporales > Streptomycetaceae > Kitasatospora > Kitasatospora sp. NPDC059408. Next base: position 144,694 of record NZ_JBHYWI010000010.1, on the reverse strand, counting down.
TTGGTGTTGCTGCCGATCCGCACCTGGCCGTCGACCGGCACCTTGGCGCCGGTGGTCAGGTCGGCGACCCCGGCGGTGTAGTTGCGGGCCCGGCCGTCGCCCTTCCTGACGCTCGCCAGCGCACCGGGCACGCCCTCGTCCCGCGCCAGCGCGTCGAGGCCCTGCTGGACGGTGTCCGGTCGGGGTGCCGCGAACGCCGCGGCCGGAGCCAGTGCACCCACCGTCAGGGCGCCGACGGCCACCGCGGCTGCGAGGGCCTTCCAGCGCCGGGACGGACGGGCCTTGTGCTGCGCCTGCTCAAGCACGTGCCAACTCCAGGGTCTTGTCGGGAAAAGCAGCGGTGTTTCGCTGCTCCCACCTTCCCCGGAGTCGCCCGGCTGCGACGATGCTGCTACCCGCCCGGTTGGGGGTGGGGTTAGCCCCCGGTGCGTGCACGATTCGACGGCGGGGCCTCGATCATGACGGCAAGGCCGTCCAACACCTTCGTCACCCTGGCGAGCGCGACGCCCCACTCGCGGGCTCGCCGCCCCGCGGCATCTCCCACGTCCGCGACGCGGCCGAAGGTTCGCCGATCCGCGCTGCACTTCACGGACCGGCGCGCGGTCTTCCGCAAGGCCTTCGACCGCCTCCAGCCGTCCGCCGTCTACGGCGCGGCCGCGCGCGACCTCATCGAGACCGCGCACAGCGGAACCTGACCCCGCAGCTCGTCGGAAGGAACGGAGCCCCCCCGACTTCCTCCAAGAACGGCGAGAGCGCCTACGGCACTACCTATACAAAGCACTACTAGCCATCGACCCCCAGCAGGCCCTGGGCCGCGCGGTTGAACGCCTCGGTGGCGGGGGTCGGGCGGTCGCGGTGGTGGAGCAGGCCCCACTGCACCGGGGGCGCGTCGGCGAGCGGGCGGTAGGCGACGTCGGGGCGGGGGTGGTAGCGGCGGGCCTGGGCGCCGAGCGGGAAGACGCCCCGGCCGGCGCCGACCAGGGTCAGGATCTCGTTCAGCGTGCCGCCCTCCGGGCCGGGTGGGATCGGCCGCCCGTTCGGCGTCCGTGCCGGGGTGCGGTCGGCGCGGAAGGACTCCGGGACGGCGGAGGGCAGTTGGACGAGCGGGAGGTCGGCCAGCTGCTCCGGCGCGACGGCGTCCTGCTGCGCGAGCGGATGGCCGGTGGGCAGGGCGAGCATCCGGGGCTCGCTCACCAGGACCGGGCCCGGCACCAGGTCCGGCTCGCGCAGCGGGTACTCCGCGAACACCAGGTCCACCTCGCCCGCCCGCAGGAGGGTTATGCGGTCGACGAGTTCGGCCTCCCGGAGCGCTGCCTCCCAGCCGGGCAGCCGCTCCCTGAAGCGCTCCGCGACGCCGACGAGCAGCTGCCCCGCCGCCGGGCCCGCGAACGCGACCCGCAGCGTTCCGGTGCAGCCGTGCCCGGCGTCGACGACCCGCCGGACGGCGGCGCCCACCGCCTCCCACGCGGGCCGCAGCTCCTCCGCCAGCTGCGCCCCGAGCGCCGTCGGCTCCACCCGGCGGCTCGTCCGGACGAACAGCGGTGCGCCGACCCGGCGTTCCAGCTTCCGCACGGTCTGGCTGATCCGCGCGGTGGAGACGTGCAGCCGCTCGGCCGTCCGCCCGAAGTGCAGTTCCTCGGCGAGCACCAGGAACGCCTCGATCTCGTGCCGCTCCAGCACTCCGTACCGTCTCTCCCCCGCTACACCATTAACCCTCGCTTCACGATCGTTGCACAGCCTCTCATTGATCGTCCGACCGCTCCCGCGGGAGGGTGGAGCCATCGCCGAAGATCCCCCACCTCCCAGGGAGTTGCACCATGTACGTCACCACCGACCGCGCCCTCACCGCACCCGCCGCCGACCCGGCCGCCGTCGCCGCCGAACTGCGCGACCGGGCCGAGATCCTGGACGCCCTCCTCCGCTTCGGCCTCGGCCAGGACCTCCACGACCGCGAGCTGTTCGCCTCCTCCTTCACCCCGAACGCCGAACTGGACTTCCGCCCGGCGGCCGCCGCGTGGGACGCCGAACCGCCCGTGATGGCCGGCCGGGACCACATCGTGACGACGATCCTCGGCATGTTCGCCGGGCGGGTGACCACCACCCACCAGGTCACCAACTCCCGCATCACCGTGGACGGCGACCGGGCCCGGCTCACCTCCCTCGTCGAGGCGCAGCACGTGCTGACGGCCGCCCCCGCCACCCACGCCCTGCTGAAGAACCGCTACGACGTCAAACTGCGCCGCGACGGCGACCGCTGGCTGATGCACCGGGTGCGGATCGACAACGTGTGGCTCACCGGCGAGCCGCGCGCCATCTTCGGCTGAGCACCCGAGGAGAGTTACGGCTTCAGGGCAGCACGGCCACCGCCTCCACTTCCACCAACTGGTCCGCGTAGCCCAGCACGGCGACGCCGAGCAGCGTGCTGGGGGCGTCGTGCTCCGCCAGGTACGAGCGGTACACGTTCCACACCTTCACGAGGTCGGCCTGGCGGGAGGACGCGACGTAGACCGTCGTCCGGGCGATGTCGGTCCGTGCGGCGCCCGCGTCCTCCAGGGCGGTTATGAGGTTCCGCATGACCTGGTGCGCCTGGCCCTCGTAGTCGCCGACGGCGACCGTCCGGCCCTTCTCGTCGAGCGGACAGGCGCCGGCGAGCCAGAGCGTGCGGACGGGAGCGTCTACGGCCGCCGCGTAGGCGTAGTCGACGGCCGGGGTCAGGCGAGTGCTGCGGATGAGCTTGACGGCGCTGGTCACGGTGGCCTCCGGGGGTCGCGGTCGAACCTTTGCGCCCATCGTTGGCCGCACCTGAGGGAGGGTCAAACGATTTGTGGGCGAATTTCCCACCGTTCCAAGGTCGATGCGGTTCGCGATTCACCGTTCCGGGTGATAGCGGCCCAATGCTTACGGCCGGGATCCTGGTTCCCTGAGATCTGACGAGACGCCGACAATGCCGGGAGAGTGAGCGATGGAGTCCCAACTGCCGCACCACGAGGACGGTTCGGGCGTAGGCCGGCGCCGGATGCTGGGGATCGCGCTCGGGGCCGGGCTCGTTCCCGCACTGGGGGCGTCGGCCGCCGCGAGCGCCGGACCCGCGCCGAGCAGCCCCGCCGCAACCGAGCCCATGGCTGCCGCCGCACTCGGGCGGCGCGTCGCCGAGGTGGCCGCCGCGCAGATCGGCGTGCCGTACGCGTGGGGCGGCGGCGACCGCCTCGGGGCGAGCTACGGCTTCTGCGACGGCGAGAACGGTTACCTCGACGGGGTCTGCCTCGGCGAGAACACCGTCGGCTACGACTGCAGCGGCCTGTCCCTGTACTGCTGGTACCTCGCGAGCCACGGGACGATCGAGCTCGCCCATTACACCGTCGCGCAGTTCAACCGCAGCGCCGAAGTGCCGCGCGACGCCATGCTCCCCGGCGACCTGATCTTCTTCTCCCGCCCGGACGCGATCCTCCACCACGTCGGGATCTACGCGGGCGACGGCGCGATGATCCACGCCGAGCGGACGGGCACGCTCGTCGCCCGCGTCGACAACGTCCTCGACATCCCGCGCTGGGCCAACGAGTTCGCGGGCGCCCGCCGCCCGCACCCCGCGGGCTAGGGTCTACGCACGGCCGGGGTCGGTGGCGTCGCGGGTTTCACGAGGCGGCGAGCGTGGCCACGACGTCCTGGCCGCAGGCGGTGGCGGCGGCTTCGGCGTCGGCGGGCGGGATGTCCTTCAGGGTGACCCCGGAAAAGGTGCCCTTCTCATAGCTGATGGTGATGAGCGCGTTGCGCTGGAGCACCACGAGGTCGGCGTGGTTGTACCCCTTCATGGTGGTGTAGAACAGGGTCGCCTTCTCCCCTATGCCGGGAACGGTCCGGTCGTCAGTGACCTTCATTCCGTTGGTGGCCCCTCCGTTCCGGTGCCCGGCCACGGTGATCTCGTAGACACTCTCGGCGACCGGGGACAGCTGGACCATGACCTGCATCATGGTCCAGCCTCCGTCATTGCTGTGCCAGCCCGCGCTCGCATTGGTCATGCCCCCGACGTCCTTTTGCTCGCTGCACGAGGTTCCCTTCGCATAGCGGTCGACCGTCTCGGGGCGAACCAGGGCGCAGCCCGCGGCCAAGGTGGTGTAGGGCGCCGTCGTAGGGCTCGCCGGTCCGGAGGTGACCGAGAGGGTCGGTGCGGGCGAGACCGAGAGCGTCGGCGCGGGCGAGACGGTCGTCGCGGCCGAGACCGTCGTCGCGGCCGTCGTCCCCGCAGTCGCCGCCGGGGTGACGAGGTTGGCCACCAGGCCCAGGACGAGCGCTGCGGTGCCCGCCCCGGCCGCGACGCCTCCGAGCAGCCAGGTCCACCGCCGGGAGGGTCCGGCCGGGCGCAGGTCCGCCGGGTCGGGGAGGGTGGCGGGAGTGGGCTGTGGCGGCAGGGGGCGGGTGCCCGGGAGGGTCGGCAGCGGTTCGGTGGCGGTCGGGGTGTCCTCGATCTCGGCCATCTCGTGATCAACCCTTCGGAGGCTGTCAGCCGACTGACAGCTGATAGGCGGTCAGGGTGGTCCCGTAGCCGACCAGCAGGGCCGAGTCCTGGGCGAGGACTTGCGGGGCCCCTGGCTGCCGGGCGAACGTCTGGTGCCATTGCGGTTTGCCGGCGGCGCTGGTGAGCGACTGCACGGTGATCCCGTCGGCGGCGGTGGGCGCAGTGATCAGGAACGACCCTCCGGCGGCGCCCCACACGGTGGCGGCGCCGTGTGGCGACGGCCAGGTCCACGCGGTGCGCCCGGTGCGCAGGTCGAGGGCGGACGCGTCCTGCGGGCCGCCGGTCACGACGACGGTTCCGGCGTCCGCGCACCCGGTGAGGACGCCGGTGCGCGAGCCGGTCCAGAGCCGGGCGCCCTCGGTGTCGAAGGCCGCCGTCACGACCTTCGCGCCCGTGGCCGTCGCCGCGGTGAGGGGCAGGCAGGTGACCACCCCTTGGCGGAGCGAGAGCGAACCCTGGTAGGAAGCGTTGTACATGATCCCGGACGGAAGACCGGTGGGCCGACTCCAGAGGACGGTCGCGTTCTGGCCGTCCACGGCGGTGAGGGCGAGATCCGCGCCCAGGGCGTACAGCCGGCTCCCGTCCGGCGGCGCGTACAGGTCCTGGGCGTCGAGCGACCAGCGTTGGCGTCCGGTCGCGCTGTCGAGTGCCACGAACCGGAAGGCGCCCTTGGCGAGCCGGGCCGGGTCCCCGAGGAGCGTGACGATCAGCAACCCCTCCGACGGCATGCCCTGGATGCGGAACGAAGTGCCCAGCGCCGTACTGCTCCACAGTCGGCGCCCTCCGGCCGCGTCGTAGCCGTGCAGCGTTCCGTCGGCTCCGGTGACCAGCAGCAGGCCCGGCAGCGGCAGGGCGACGGACTGCGCACCGGGAACCGGGTCGGACGAACGCCAGACCGTGTCGCCGCTGCGCGCGTCGCGTGCCCGCACCGAGCCGTCGGAGTCCACGGACCAGAGCCGCCCGCCGTCGCCGACCGGGAGCATCCCCGCCTCCGCGGTGCTGCTCCACAGCACCCGCCCGTCGGAACGGTCGTAGCCGACGGCACCCGTGCGGTCCGCGCACACCACCGCCGCCGGTCCGCAGCCGACCGGTGTCATGCCGGCCCGTGGAAGGGTCACCGACCAGGCCGTCGGGGGCTCCCCCGAGGTGCCCGGCCACAGGGCCCGGGTGACACCGCCCGCGGCGGCCGTGGCGAGCAGTGCTCCGCCGAGGACGAGCAGTCGGCGCCGGGTGCCGTTCGGATCGCTCAGCACCCGGGCCAGTTCGCGCTCACGCCGGCGTACGGTCCGCTCCACCCCTCCCAGCCAGTCGGTGCCGACCGCCGGGCCGTACCGGAAGGCCTCGGCGAGCTCGGTGGGCGTGGGCCGCCGGGCCGGATCCCGGTCCAGACAGCGCACCAGCAGTCCCACCAGCTCCGGTGGCACTCCGTCGAGGTCCGGAGGCTCCTCGGAGGCCCGGTAGATCAGCACCGCCGGCGGCCCTTCGCCGAAGGGCGTGCGGCCGGTCCCGGCGAAGGCCAGTACGGCGCCGAGGGAGAACAGGTCGCTGGCGGGGGTGAGGTTCAGCCCTGCCGCGTGTTCGGGGGACATGAACCCGGGGGTGCCGATGATCTGGCCGCTCGCGGTGGGCAGCGCGTCGGCCGTCGGCTTGCTGATCCCGAAGTCGATGACCCTCGGGCCGTCCCGGGCGACCAGGATGTTCGAGGGCTTCAAGTCCCGGTGGATGATCCGGGCGCGATGGATCGCGGCGAGCGCCTCCACCAGGCCCGCTCCCAGAACCTGCAGCGCGGGCCCGGCGAGCGCGCCGTGGCGTACCACGGCCTCGTACAGCGACGGTCCGGCGACGAACTCGGTGGCCAGCCACGGAACTTCCGCCTCGGTGTCGGCGTCCACCACCGCCACGGTGTAGGCCCCGTTGACCGACCTGGCCGCCGCCACCTCCTGGGTGAACCTGCGCCGGAACTCGGCGTCGGCCGCGTACTCCTGCTGCACGGTCTTCACCGCGACGGGGCGCCCGCTGCCGGTGGCGGCCAGGTAGACGGCGCCCATGCCCCCCGCGCCGAGCTTGCGCAGGATGCGGTAGGGACCGATGCTCTGCGCGCTCATGCGGCACCGGCCCGGAAGGCGCGCAGCGTGGTGGAGGAGGCGCAGTAGAGCGTTCCGCCGACGGCCGCGGTGGTCCACTGGCCCTCGTCGGAGGCCAGGCGTGACACCCAGCGGACCGCGCCTGCGGTGGCGTCCAGGACGGCGGCCCCGGACGGCCCGCCCAGCAGGGGGACGGCGAAGAAGCCGTCGCCTGCCGACGGCACCCGGAAGTCCCTCCCCGTGCCCAGCGACGTCGCCGTCGCCACCGTGGAGTGCCACAGCCCTTTGCCGGTCGTGACGTCCAGGCAGTAGGCGGTGCCCAGGCCCCCGGACAGCAGCAGCCTGCCGCTGCCGAGTGCACAGCCGAAGACCGCCTGCGGGACGGGGGGAGCCAGCCAGCGCTGCCGTCCGGTGGCCGGTTCCAGGGCCACCACCGTCTGGCCATTGACGAGCAGCAGCAGTTCGCCGGTGCGGATCAGCCGTGAGGGCAGCCCGGCGGCGCCGCCCGCGAGGCCGGCGGCCTGCCACTGGGACGTTCCGGTCCGCAGGTCCACCGCGTGCAGGACGTCACCGTCCCGGTAGTAGCACCTGCCGTCGGCGACCAGGCCCATCGAGCTGCCGGAACCGCTGTACAAGTAGTCGTCGTCGCGGGCCATGGACACCGCCAGGTTCTGGGCGACGTCGTGCTGCCACAGCACCTCCCCGGTGCCCAGATCGGCCCCGACGACGACTCCGCCGCCGGCGAAGGCCGTCGCCCGGGCCATCACCACGGTCCGGTCGTCCGCGCCGAAGACCCCGATGCTCATCTCGGCGTCCATCTTCTGCTCGGCGGGCACGGTGAGCGGGATCCGGTGGTCCTCGGCCGTGGCGTTCAGCCACACCAGGCTCTTGAAGTCCATGGACGTCCCGTAGAGCAGCCCGTTCTGCGCCTGGAAGAACTGGACGTCCTCCCGGGCCCACGCCTGACGCCCCGTCGAGCCGTCGAGGCCGGTCGCGCCCAGCCCCGCGTTCCACCACACCGGCGTCGAGCCGATGAGGGAGAGCTGGTGGCCGATCGCCACACCGCTGAACGGCCAGCTCCACAGCGGGGCCGGGGCTTCGGGCGAGGGGCTCGCGCCTCCCGTGTCGGCTCCCCACGCGTCCACCGGATTGCCGACCGTCGCCGTCCCGGCCGCCGCCCGTGCCCGACGCGTGAGCAGCAGCGGCACGCCGACGGCCGCAGCCACACCCGCGCCGAGCCCGGCACCGAGGCCGAACAGGCCGCGGCGGCTGAGCGACTGCCACGTCCGCACCGGCAGCGCGGGCGGATCGGCGGGCGGCGCGGCCAGGTCGGTCGCGGCCTGCCGCTCCCGGGCGTCGAGGTCGGCCAGCAGGCCCGGACTCAGCAGTGCCGCCGGATCCACCGGAGCCAGTGCGGCCAGCACGGCCGCCGCCGCGGGCCGCCGGGCAGGCTCCTTGTCCAGGCACGCGGCCACCAGCGGGCGCAACACGGCCGGCACACCGGCGAGTTCGGGCTCCTCGTAGACCGCCCGCCGGTTGATCTGCGCGGGCTCACCGGTGCCGAACGGGGTGCGGCCGGCGAGCGCGTACACCAGCAGGCAGCCGAGCGAGAACACGTCCGACGAGGCGAAGGTGACGGATGCGGAGACGATGCGCTCGGGAGCGATGTATCCGGGCGTGCCGCACACCATGCCGGTCCGGGTCAGGTGAACGGCGTCGAAGGCACGGCTGATCCCGAAGTCGATGACACGCGGACCGTCCCGCGCGATGAGCACATTGCCCGGCTTGAGGTCACGGTGCACCACGCCCACGGCGTGGATCGCGGCCAGCGCCTCCGCGAGGGCGGCACCCAAGGCCCGCGCACCCGCCTCGCCGAGCGGGCCGAACCGCCTGACCACCTCGCCGAGCGACGGCGCCGGGAGGTACGCCGTGGCCATCCACGGCCGGGAACCGCGCGGCTGCGCGTCCACCACGGGCGGCGTGTGGAACCCCGTCACCCGCCGGGCGGCCTCCACCTCCTGCTGGAACCGGCGTTGGAACCGCGGGTCCTCCGCGTACTCGGGCCGGATGACCTTCACCGCGAGCAGCCTCAGTCCGGGTGAGCGGGCCAGGTACACCACCCCCATCCCGCCCTCGCCCAACGGCCGCAGCAACTGATGGGGGCCCACGAACACGGCCGGCTGTTCCGCTGTTCCTTCGGTGTCACCATTGGCAGCCACCAAGCCTCCCCCGGTATGTCGCCGCCGTCACGGACAGGGTGACACGTACAACTCATCCAGCGGTTCCCTTCCCCGCATTGGGGGATCCCATCTGCCGGCCGGGCAGGCTGGAGGCGTCCGACGCGTTGCTCGACAGGCCGGAGACGAAGGAGAGGCATTCAAGCCTTTCGGCGCAGATCCCGGAGCTCCGGCAGTCGCCGGAGTCCGGCCGATCGGTAGGTGGCGATGGCGGCGGCGTTGGAACTCGGCGTACACACGACGACGCCGGAGGAGCCCAGCTCCTGGAGTGCCCTCGCCGCCGCGAGCACGATCGCGCGGCCGTAGCCGAGGCCGCGGTGGTCCGCGTGGACGCCCATCGGCTCGATCAGGCCTGGTCTGCCTTCTCCCGTGGACCACACCGTCGCGGCGGCCACCGGTTCGCCCCGGTCGTCGCGGGCGAGCAGGCAGCGCGCGGCGGCGTACGGGGCGGCTGCCGCCATCGTGTGCCAGCGTTCGTCGGTGAAGGTGGAATTGGCGAACGCCGAGCGCTGGACGGCCGTCCGCTCGGGTGCCTGCTCGGGCCCCACCACCTCGACGTGCACGCCTGGCTCCGGTACGGGCTCGCCGAGTTCGCGGCGCAGCGACGTCCAGGCGTCACCGTCCTCCCAGCCGTGCCGCACCATCAGGTCGCGGACGAGCGCGCCCGGCGGGGTGGCCACGTACGCCTCGCCCTCCGGGAGCACGCCGCGCCGGGGGGACGCTGCGTCCTCGGCCACCTGCCGTGCCAGTTCCTCGTCGTGGAGTGCCTTCGGCGCGATCTGCAGCCGCAGCACGTCCGGTCCGTCCAGCAGGCCGACGGCCAGTAGCTCCCCCGCCCGGCTCCACATCCGGACGGCTGCGGCCGTTCGCTCCGCACCGAACCGCCTGAACCAGCCGATGTCTCCCGGGTGCAGCTGCGCGGGTCGGTCGTCGTGTTGCCAGTCGGTCAACACGCCGACAGCGGAATGGAGTTCTTCGACCGTCGGCGTGCTCATCGTGATCGCCATCCCTCGATTGCACACCAGCCCGCCGACGCTCCGCACCCGATTTCCCGCGGGCTCAGGCCTCCTGGCGACTCACAGGCCCAACCGCCCCGTCGTCAGCCCGGCGTGGACGCGCAGCAGCAGCCCCTGGAGCACCTCCCGTTCCTGTGCGTCCAGCGGTGCGAGCACCTCGTCCTGCACCGACCGCGCCTCGGCGTCGAGTTCGGCGAGCAGCGCCCGTCCCGCGTCCGTCACGGACACCGACACGCGCCGCCGGTCGGCGCTGTCGCGGGCCCGCTCGACGTAGCCGCCGGCGGCGAGTTGGTCGGCGATCTTGGCGAGGTCGCTCGGGTCCAGGGCGAGCCGCTCGCAAAGTTCGCGCTGGGCGTGCGGCCCGAAGTCGGCGAGGGCCGCCAGCACGGCCATGTCCCACAGCCGCAGCCCGCGCCCGGCCAGCCGCTCGCCGAGGCGGGCCCGCGCGGTGCGGCCGATCCGGGAGAGGAGGTAGGTGCCGAGGTCGAGCAGGGTCGGCGGCATATCGCCCGAGGGCGGGGACGGGGACGGGGCGGCGGGAGAGCTCATGGTTGGATTCTAGGGTTTCTTCCTATAGTGGGTCGACACCTACTAATATTCGAATCACGCCCAGGAGCTCTGGTCATGGACGCCCTGTACCCCCGCCTGCTCGTCACGCACTTCGCCGAGTGCTTCGGCTTCTACCGCGCGGTCCTCCCGCCCCTCACCGGCGCCACGCTGATCAAGGGCGCCCCCGAGGGCCCGTACGCCAACTGGGACGTCGACGGCCAGGCCGTCCTCGTGCTCTACGACCGCGCCGCGATGGCCGCCACCCTCGGCACCACGGACCTGCCCGTCCGGGCCGCCGCTCAGGACTCCGCGATGCTCGCCTTCCGCGTCGACGACGTCGACGCGGCGCTCGCCCTCTGCCTCGCCCACGGCGGCACCCTCGCCATGCCCGCCACCGACCGTCCGGAGTGGGGTCCGAACCTGCGCAGCGCCCACCTGCGGGACCCGGACGGGCACCTGGTCGAGCTCCAGTCCTACTGACCCGCGCCGGCGGCCCCGCCCGGGCGGGCAGGGCCGCCGGGACGGGCACTCAGCGGTGGAAGACCTGGAGTTCGCGGACGGCGTCGTTGAAGTTGCCGCCCAGGGCGGGGGCCGGCAGGTCCATCGTCTTCTCCACGTCGAGGGTGGACCACAGGTGGACGGCGTTGCAGTTGTTGTAGCCCTTCATCGACGAGACGTTGAGCGCCACGTCGAAGTAGTTCACGAGGTGGTAGCCGGTGGCGTCGCAACCGCCCGCATCGCCGTAGAAGGCGTAGAGGACGCCACCCCGGTACTCGACGTCCTTGAACTCCTCCAGCAGCAGCGTGCGGTCCATCGGCCGCTCGGCGGAGCGGTCCACGCCGTCGGCCTTGGCGAGGGCGTCCTCGCGGGAGTCCGTCGAACAGGCCCGCCCGAGCATCGGCGACCGGCCGTCCGCGCCGGGCACGTGGCCGAGGACGGCGGCGCAGTACTGGACCGCCGGGATCGGCAGCGGCCGGGACGGGAGCGGCGAGGCCGGGGCGGCGGGTGCGACGGCGGCAGAGCCGGCGAGGGCCAGGCACGCCGCGAGAGCGGGTCCGACGATCCTGCGCGGGATACGCATGGGTACCTCCGGAACGAGGGGGACGGCGGCCGGGGACTCGGCCGCCGCGCCCATTCGACGGGCGGCCGAGCCATCTTGACGATCCGACACACCGCTTGCCGCACTAGTCGTACGTATGCCCCCGGATCAGCGGGCCGGCCCGTCCTCCCACAACTCGCCGCTGTACGCCGCCACCAGCGCGCCGATCCGCGCCAGCGCCTCCTCGGCCGGCATCGGGTCGAGCCGGCGCCCGTCCCGCAGGCGCAGCGCGACGCGCCCGTCCGCCGCCTCCCGCGCGCCGATCACCGCCTGGTACGGCACCAGGCGCGCCTCCCGGATCCGCGCCCCGAGGCTCCCGTGCTCGGGACCGGCGATCTCGACGCGCAGCCCGAGGTCCAGGCAGCGCGCACGCAGCCGTTCGGCCTGCGGGACCTCGGCCTCCGAGATCGGCACCAGCACGATCTGGGCCGGCGCGAGCCATGCGGGGAACGCTCCGCCGTAGAGCTCGATCAGGTGGGCGACCACCCGCTCGACGCTGCCGATCACGCTGCGGTGGACCATCACCGGGCGGTGCTTGGCGCCGTCCGGCCCGATGTAGTGCAGGTCGAACCGCTCGGGCTGGTGGAAGTCGATCTGGACGGTGGAGAGGGTGAACTCGCGCCCGGCGCCGTCGGCGATCTGGACGTCGATCTTGGGCCCGTAGAACGCGGCCTCGCCCTCCGCCGCCTCGAACGGCACGCCGGAGCGCTCCAGCACCTCGGTGAGCAGCGCGACTGCCCGCTCCCAAAGGGCCGGATCGGCCACGTACTTGCCGCCCGCGCCGGGCAGCGAGAGGCGGTAGCGGGCGGGCACGATGCCGAGCGCGCGGTGCGCCTCGCGGATCAGCTCCAGCGCGGCGACGGCCTCGTCGGCGGCCTGCTCGGGGGTGCAGAAGACGTGGGCGTCGTTCAGCTGGATCGCCCGGACGCGGGTGAGGCCGCCCAGCACGCCGGACAGCTCGGAGCGGTACATGCCGCCCAACTCCGCCATGCGCAGCGGCAGTTCGCGGTAGCTGTGCGGGCGGGAGCGGTACATCAGCGCGTGGTGGGGACAGAGGCTGGGGCGCAGCACCATCTCCTCCGAGCCGACCTGCATGGGCGGGTACATGTCGTCGCGGTAGTGCGCCCAGTGGCCGGAGATCTCGTACAGCTCGCGCTTGCCGAGGACGGGCGAGTAGACGTGGCGGTAGCCGGCGCGGCGCTCGCGGCCGCGGATGTACTCCTCCAGGGCGTGGCGGACGGCGGCGCCGTCGGGCAGCCAGTAGGGCAGGCCGGAGCCCATCAGGGGGTCGGTGTCGAAGAGGTCCAGCTCGCGGCCGAGCTTGCGGTGGTCGTGCGCGGCGGGCACGTGCTCGTGGGCGGCGGCGTGCTCGTGGGCGGCGGCGCAGTCGGCGTAGACGTCGGCGGGGGCGTGAACGTTCATGGGGTGGTCTCCACTCGGAGGGCGGGACGAGTGGATCCGGAAACGGCGAAGCCCCGGGGCACTCGCCCCGGGGCTTCGGACTAGGTCAGCAGTCAGCGCACCGGGACTCTCTCCGGCGTCGTCGTGGCGAGTGCAGCGCGCTTCATGTGATCCACCGTAGCAGGTGGATGAAGCCGGTGGTGATCTTTTCTCGGACCCGCCGCTCGACCCGCGGTCAGTCGGCCTCCGGCCGCAACCCCCTGCGCACGACGTCCAGCAGGCGCTCGCGGGAGCCCTCCTCGGGCTGCGTGAATTCCCGCGTGAGGCAGGCCAGCATGAGCGCCTTGACGTCCGCCACGGTCACGTCCGCCCGCACCACGCCCGCCCGCCCGCCCGCTGCGCACTGACGAGCAGGTCACGCAGGGCCGCACCCACGTCGTAGCCGGCCTCGATCGCGGCGCCCTCCATCTGGACCTGGCCGCACTGTCGTCCGTTCGGGCCGCGGCCGACCGACTCCACACGATGTGCACCGGGTTGGACCTCCTGATCAACAACGCGGGCGTCATGTGGGCCCCGCCCGGCCGCACCCGGGACGGCTTCGAGACGCACCTCGGGACCAACCACCTCGGCCACTTCGCGTTCACCGGACTCGTGCTCGACCTGCTCCGCGACACCCCGGGCGCCCGGATCGTGACGGTCACCAGCCCCGCCCACCGGTCGGCACGATTCGACTTCGACGACCTCCGGTTCACGCGCGGGTACCGCCCGGCCGCCGCCTACGCCCGGTCCAAGCTGGCCAACCTGCTCCACGCCCACGAGTTGCAGCGCCGCCTCGTCGCCTCGGGCTCCGCCCTGCTCTCGGTGGCCGCTCACCCCGGCGCGGCCCGCACCGAGCTGAACCGTTCGATGCCCGCCCTCTTCCGGGGACCGTCCTGGGGACTGTGGCGCCCGTTCACCCACACCGCCCAGCACGGCGCACTGCCGATCCTGCGCGCCGCCACCGACCCGGAGGCCGGGGGAGGCGAGTACTACGCCCCCAGTGGCCCGGGCGAGTTCAGCGGCCACCCGGTCGTGAGGAGTTCGAGTGCCGGCTCGCACGACACCGGCGCGCAGCGGACGTTGTGGGAGGCCTCGGAGCAACTCACCGACGTGCGCCACGACTTCGGCCCGTCCGATGAGTGAGAAGGGGCGGGCGACATGGCTGGGGCTCGCGGCCGGCGGCGTGCATTCGCTCGACTTCCTCCGTGAACGGACGGGAGCGTTCGATGCCGTTCCCGGCTCCGTTGCGGCGCCGGTCGTCATCACGGCCACCCTGTCGTTGTGGACGCTCGCGGGCCTCCGCGCCGCGGACCCGAGGTCCGGCGCCCGTGCCGGACTGCTCAGTGCTGCGGTGACGACGCTGGCGCTCTGGAGCACCATGCTGCTGAGCGGCAACGTCCTTATCGGGTATGCCTGTTGGCACGCGGCCGCCTTCCTTCCCTTCGGCGCCCTCTGCGCCGCCCTCCCGGCCCGGTGCCGGAAGGGCTGCAGGCCGACGAACGCCCGGCCGCCGGGGCCGGATAGGTTGTCGGCATGACCTTGTCGACACGTACAGCAGTCGCCGCCGACCGCGCCAGAGTGCTCGCCCTGATCGACGGCGCCCGGGGCGACGGACTGTCCCCGGAGGAGCGCGCGGAGCGGGGTTTCGTGCAGGGCCGCTTCGACGAGGACAAGCTCGCCGGCATGGAGGCCACCACTGGCATCTACATCGTCGAGGAGGACGGGCGGATCGCGGGCGCCGCCCTCACCGCTCCCGCCTCCCCGGCCCTCGACGAAGGGCCGCCTCGCCGGACCTGCGAGGCCGCCGTGCGCGCCGGGCTCGCGCCGGACCGCTTCTACCTGTACGGGCCGGTGGTCGTGGATCCGGAGTTCCGCGGGCGCGGGGTCGTGCGGCGCCTGTTGCGGGCCGTCGACGCGAACCTGCGCGATCGCTTCGACCACGGCGTCCTGTTCGTCGAGCAGTCCAACCACAAGTCGCTCGCGGTCCACCGGCACCTGGGCATGCGCGAGGCGGCGGAGTTCACCGTGGCGGACCGCGCGTACACCGTGTTCAGCTTCGCGTCCGGCACCTTCTGCGACCAGCCGGCCACGACCCCGGCGGGCTGAGCGCGCTACCGCACCACGGCCGCACCGGCGGCGGCCACGTCGGCCGCCGCCCGGACGAACTCGCGGACCCGCTCCGTCGTGTTGCCCGGCAGCCAGACCGGGCCGCGCTCGATCGGCGTGGCGTCGTGGATCGGGACGTAGGCCAGGTCGGGGCGCGGGTAGTACTGGCGGCAGTGCTCGCCGACCGGCAGGACGCCCCGGCCCAGCGCGACCAGGCTGAGCATCTCGGAGAACGTCCCGCCGGACGGCCCCTTGGGCACCGGTCGGCCGGACGGGGTGCGGTCGGGGGTGCGGTCGCGCTTGAACCCGACCGACGTCACCGCCGGGTACTGCACCACCGGGTGGTCCGCGAGCACGTCGAGCGACACCGACTCCTCCGCCGCCAGCGGGTGCCCGGCCGGCACCGCCAGGACCCGGCGCTCGGTCAGCAGGACCGGCCCGGTGGCCATGCCGTCGAAGGGGAAGGAGGCGACCAGGACGTCGACCGAACCGTCCGCCAGGCCGGACCGCGAATTCGAGAGCTGCGCCTCCCGGACGTCCACCCGGCAGTCGGGGTGCCGCTCGCCGAACAGCGCGACCGCCCGGAGCAGCACCGGCGCCGTCCACTCCCCCATGAACGCGACCCGCAGCTCGCCCGTCACTCCCCGGCCGGCGTCCACCGCGCGGCGCAGCGCCTCCTCCATCGCGGCCACCACCGGGACGAGGTCATCGGCCAGCTGCCGCCCGACCGGGGTGAGCCGGACGGACCGGCTGGTGCGCTCGAACAGCGGCGCGCCGATCCGGCGCTCCAGCTTCCTGACCACCTGGCTGACCCGCCCGGTGGTGAGGTTCAGCAGCTCGGCGGTCCGGCCGAAGTGCAGTTCCCCGGCGAGCGCGAGGAAGACCTCGGTCTCCAGCCGCTCCAGCATGGTGCCCCCTCGTCCGCCGCTCCCGGCATCGTTCGATCCGGCCTCGCCTACTCCGGCACCGCTCGCTCCGGCATCGTTCGACACCGCTCGGCATCGTTTAATTCAGCTCAACGATCATACGACGATCCGGCATTGATGATCACTTCCGGGCGGAGGATCGTGGAACCCGTCACCAGCGGAAACCACACCCCCGGAGCCGCCACCATGCGCGTCATCGCCTTCGACCACCTCGTCCTCAACGTCGCCGACATCGAGCGGTCCCTCGCCTTCTACTCCGGCCTCCTCGGCCTGGAGCCCGTCCGGGTCGACGAGTGGCGGGCCGGCAAGGTGTCCTTCCCGTCCGTCCGGGTCACCGCCGAGACCATCATCGACCTGGTGCACCGCCCCCGGCACGAGTCCAACGTCGACCACATCTGCCTCACCGTCGAGCCCCTCGACTGGCAGGAGGTCATCGACTCGGGCGTCTTCACCGTCCTGGAGGGCCCCGTCCCCCGCTACGGCGCCCGCGGCACCGCCACTTCCGTCTACGTCCAGGACCCGGACGGCAACACCGTCGAACTCCGGTGGTACCCGCAGGACACCGCCGCCTGAAGCAGAGGGGGCCGTCCCGGACCCACGGGGGTGGACCGGGACGGCCTCCTCGGAACGCCGGAAGGACAGCAGCCGGTGCGAGGATGTCGGCATGTACTGGTACCTGGCCGTACGGCCGAACCGCCGCTACGACGGGAGCGTGGCGGCGGGAGTGCTGCTGGCGCACCTGGACGCGGTGCCCGGCCTCCGGAGGACCGACCTGGCTTCCTACCAGGCCGAGGACGGCCGCGAGTGGCTCGATGTGAGCATCGCCGCGTGCGGCGAGACCGGCGGCTACGCCGTCCACGAAGGCCGGGTGCCGGCGCGGGTCGACGTGGTGGAGCTGATCTGCTCCACGCCCGACGGCTACACCGCCGCACTGGGACTGGCCACCGGGATCGCCGACCTGCTCGGCTGGGAGGTCGTCGACTCCGAGAGCGACGAAGTCCTGCACACCGGGGCGGCGCCGTCCACGTGAGGACCGAGGCTCCCGGTTACGCAGGCCTTCCCGAACTCAATAGAGGACTTCGCAGCCCCTGGACGTGAGCGCTTCGAGCAGGGCGGGGGCGGGGGTCACCGGGTTCCAGCGGAGGTCGAGCTTTTCCAGGGCCGGGAGTTCGGTGAGCCACGGCGGGAGGATGGCGATCCGGTTGCTCCGCACGTCGAGGCGGCGCAGCAGGGGCAGGCCGGCGAGGGGTGGCGGGAGCTCCGTGAGGTGGTTCTCGCGCAGGTCGAGCTCGCGCAGGTTGGCCAGGTCGCCGATCGACGCGGGCAGGGTGCTCAACCGGTTCTCGCGCAGCCAGAGTTCGCGCAGGGCGCCGAGGCGGCCGATCGAGTCGGGGAGCGCGGCGAGCCGGTTGTACTGGGCGCGGAGCTCCACCAGCGATGCCATGTCGCCGATCGTGGACGGGAGTTCGCGGAGCCGGTTCTCGCCGACGTTGAGGTAGCGCAGCGCGGTGAGACGGCCGAGGGTGTCGGGCAGGGTGAACAGCCCGTTGTCGTGCAGGTAGAGGAAGTCGCGCAGGCCCGTGAGATCGCCCAGTTCGGCGGGGAGGGACGCGAGTTTGTTGTGGCCGAGGTCGAGGGTGCGCAGGCGCTGCAACGCGCCCACGGCGGGCGGGACTTCGGTGAGGCCGGTCTCGGCGAGGATCAGGACGGTCACGTCGGTGCGGTCCCACACGTCGGCCGGCAGCTCGGCGAGGGGCCGGCGCCAGAGGTTCAGGGTCGTCACGCCGTCTCCTCGGACAGACCGGACAGACCGGCCAGGCCGGTCAGCTTGTCGGGATTGACCTGGAAGCGCAGGTTCTGGAGGCGGCCGTCGGCGATGTCGTAGGTGAGCGCGCCGACCGGCTGGCCGTCCATGGTGAACAGGACGCTCTGCTCGCCGTTGATGACGGCCGACCGCCAGGCCATGCCCTGGAGTTCGGGCTTGGCGAGGACGCCGAGGATCCAGCGGGCGACGCCGTCGGTGCCGTGCAGCGGGCGGCGGGCCGCGGTGACCTTGCCGCCGCCGTCGGACCACGCGGTCACGTCCGGGGCGAGGAGCTCCATGACCGCGTTCAGGTCGCCGCCGGTGCAGGCCGCGAGGAAGCGGTCGGTGATCTCGCGGCGCTGTTGCGGGTCGCTGTCGAAGCGCCGGCGGTGGGCGCGGACGTGTTCGCGGGCGCGGTGGGCGGTCTGGCGGACCGTCGCCTCGCTCCGGTCGAGGAACCCGGCGATCTCCGCGTGCGAGAACCCGAAGGCCTCGCGCAGCACGAACACCGCCCGCTCGACCGGGCCGAGGCTCTCCAGGACCACGAGCATCGCGGTGGAGACGGAGTCCGCGAGCTCGGCGCCGTCCGCGATGTCCGGGGCGGTGAGCAGGGGTTCGGGCAGCCAGGGGCCGACGTACGCCTCGCGCTTGGCCCGGGCCGAGGTGAGCCGGGTGAGCGAGAGGTTGGTGACCGTGCGCACCAGGTAGGCCCGCGGGTTGGCGACCGTCTCCCGGTCGACGCGGGACCACGCGAGCCAGGCGTCCTGCAGCACGTCCTCGGTGTCGGCGACGCTGCCGAGCAGGCGGTAGGCGGTGCCGAAGAGGAGTCGGCGGTGCTCGGTGAAGTCGTCCAGCGCGTCCGGCGCCGCAGGCGTGTTGATCACGCCGTCAGGCTGCCAGCGGTCGACCCGCCGCCGCAAGTGCCCAGCGGCCGCGTCACAGCCTCACGGCCGGGGTGGCTTCGCTGCGCTCTGCCGTCGGCGGCACGGTGAGCACCGGACAGCGCGCGTGCTTGCGGCAGTGGGCGGCGACTCGGCCACGGCCGCGGGCGGCGCGGAAGCGGCCGGTGCGGGTGCCCGTGCCCAGGACCAGCAGGCCGCCCTCGCGGTCCGCGATCCGGACCAGGGCGGCGGCCGCCGCGCCGCGCACCAGTTCGCCGTCGGCGACGACCCCGGCCGCGAAGGCCAGTTCCATCGCCGCGGCCAGCACGTCGGCGGCGGCCTCCCGGGCCTCGACCACCGGGGGCCAGTCCGGGTACCGCAGGGCGCGCCGCTCGCCGACCGGCGACTGCCAGGCGTGCACGGCGAGCAGGCCTGCCCCGGTGCGCCGCGCCTCGGCGATCGCCCACCGCAGGGCCGCGCGGCTCCCCGGTGATCCGTTCACGCCGACCACGATCCGCCGTCTCGGCCCCTCGTCCCAGCCGTTCCCTGCCATTCCTGCCCTTCGACGGTGCCCTGCCGGGTCGCGGATCGAGACTGCCGAGCCCGCCTCGAACCCCCGGCCTTGACACCCACCATGCCCACCGGGTGCGGCCGATAACCGATTGACCGCACCGGCGGCCGCCGCCCATGATCCCCGCATGGACGCACGATTGCTCAACGTGGTGGACGTCGAGGCCACCTGCTGGGACGGCCGGGTGCCGCCCGGGGAGGTCAACGAGATCATCGAGATCGGGCTGACCGTCGTCGACCTCGAAGCCCTCGAACGCGTCGGGCGGCACCGGATCCTGGTACGGCCGGGGCGCTCGACCGTCAGCGCGTTCTGCACCGAGCTGACCGGGCTGACGCAGTGGGAGGTCGACACCGGCCTGCCGTTCGCCGACGCCTGCGCGCTGCTGGCCGACGAGCACGGCGCGGGCGAGCGGGCCTGGGCCAGCTGGGGCGACTACGACCGCAAGCAGTTCACCCGCCAGTGCCGCGACAACGGGGTGACGTACCCCTTCGGCTTCGGCGAGCGGCACACCAATGCCAAGGCGGTCTTCGCCGACGCGTTCGGGCTGCGCAAGCGCCCCGGCATGGCGAAGGCCCTGGAGCTGGCCGGGCTGCCCCTTGAGGGGCGTCACCACCGGGGCGAGGACGACGCGTGGAACATCGCGGCCCTGGTCCTCGGCCTGGTCCGGGCGGACGTGTGGCCGCAGGACGCCGCGGCCTGAGGTCCGAGGAGATCCGCCGCCCCCGGACGGACTCCCGGGGGCGGCGGAACGCGGCTACAGGTACATCGTGTTGGGCGCCAGCCCGCACAGCACGCGGCCGTAGAGCTCGGTGTTGGTCGACGAGTGCATCAGGGCGTGCAGGCTCAGCGCGTGGAGGTCCCGCACGGTGCGCTGGAGCGCGCCGGTGAGGTAGAGGGAGCCGCCGCCGCTCGCGTCGCCGAGGGTGCGGGCGGTGCGGGTGGCACGGTCGAAGACGCGGCCGAGGTAGGCGCGGGCGTGCACCCGCTCCTCGACCGTCCACGGCTCGCCGGCCGCGCCCTTGGCGTCGACCAGGGCCGCCAGCCGCGCGGCGTGGCCCTCGGCCTCCTCGATCTGCAGCGCCGCCTCCGCCACCTGGAGGTGGGTGACGGCGGCCTCGCGCCGGGACCCGTACTCGGTGTAGGTGATCTTCTTGTCGAGCTGCTCCAGGTACGTCGCGAGCGCCGACTTGGCGAGGCCGATCGCGGTGCCGGTGAAGGTCGTGCAGCCGGTGGCGATGAGCGGGGCGCGGTAGAGCGCCGACTCCGGGTTGAGCTTGGAGGCGGACTGCTCCTGGAGCACGAGGGCGAGCGGCAGCAGGCGGTCCTGCGGCACGAACACGTCCTCGGCGACGGTGGTGACGCTGCCGGTGCCGCGCAGGCCGGTGGTGTCCCAGTCGTCGACGATCGTCAGGTCGGAGAGCGGGATCAGCGCCATCAGCGGCCACTGCGACTGCCCGTCCGGCGTCGGTCCCATCGCGAGGGCGACCTGCCACCCGCTGTGGTGCGCGCCGCTGATGAACTGCCAGGCGCCGTTCACCACGGCGCCGTCGGCGGCCGGGACGGCGGAGGCGCTCGGGCTGAGCACGCCGCACACCCGGACGTCCCCGGCGGACGCGCCGAACACCTCGTCCTGGACGTGGTCGGGGAACTGGCAGGCCATCCAGGCCGAGATCGACCACGCGGAGACGTTCCACGCCGCCGAGCCGTCGCCCTTGGCGAGTTCGGTCATCACCTCGACGAAGGTCGCGGCGTCGGTCTCGTAGCCGCCGTAGCGGGCCGGCACCCGCATCCTGAACAGGCCGGCGTCCGTGAGCGCCGCCAGGGACTCCTCGTGCAGCCGCCGGTGCTCGTCCCCCCAGGGGGCGTTGGCGCGCAGGACGGGGGCGACTTCGGCCGCGCGGCGGACCAGCTCCGCGCGGGCCGGTGCGTTCGCGTTCACCGGTGCGTTCGCGTTCATGGGGCTCCTTCGAGGTGGTCAGGAAGCGGGCGTCAGGCGGATGGGCAGCGTGGCGGTGCCGTTGAGCAGGAAGGTGCCCTGCGGCTGGACCTCCTCGGCCGGAACGGCGAGGGCCAGGTCGGGGAAGCGCTCGAACAGCGCCGGCAGCCCGATCGCGGCCTCCATGCGGGCCAGCGGCGCGCCGAGGCAGTGGTGGACGCCGTAGCCGAAGGACAGGTGCTCCTTGTCGGGGCGGGTGATGTCGAAGCGGTCGGCGTCCTCGCCGTGCCGGCCGCGGTCGCGCCCGGAGGCGGCGAAGCCGATCAGCACCGGGTCGCCCTTGGGGATCCGCACGCCCGCGAGCTCCACCTCCTCGGTGGTGAAGCGGAACGGCAGCTGGGCGATCGGGGACTCGACCCGCAGGGTCTCCTCGATGACGTCCCGCCACGGCACCTTCCCGTCGCGGACCAGCGCGAACTGCTCGGGGTGGGTGAGCAGCGCGACGACGGCCTTGCTGAGCAGGTTGGTGGTCGTCTCGGAGCCGGCGCCGAGCATCAGGTGCAGGGTGCCGGCGAGTTCGGACTGGTTGAGCCGGGAGCCGTTGTCCCGGGCCTCGATGAGCATGCTCAGGAGGTCGTCGTCCGGCTCCTTGCGCTTCATCTCGATGAGCTCGTACATCGCGTTGTGCCAGGACTCGACGTTGGCGACGGCTTCCTCGTGGTTGATCGTCGTCTCGGTGTTGACCTCGCCGCCGCGCATCACGTCGCGGCGCATGTGCTCGGGGACGCCGAAGAGTTCGCAGATCACCTTGGTGGGCAGCGGGTAGGCGTAGCGGTCCTTGAGGTCGACGACCTCGCCGGGCGCGGCGGTGGCGAGGTCGTCGAGGAGCTCGCGGACGATGCGCTCGACGCGCGGGCGCATGGCCTCGGTGCGGCGCATGGTGAAGGCCTTGGCGGTGAGGTTGCGCAGCCGGGCGTGGGCGGCGCCGTCGCTGGTGGTCATGTTGTCCATGAGCACCCAGCCGATGAGCGGGAAGTCGTCGCTGATCTCGCCGTTGACGAAGGCGGGCCAGTGCTCGTGGGCGTTCTTGGCGAAGCGTTCGTCGTTGAGCACCTGGCGGACGGTGTCGTAGCCGACGACCGACCAGGCGCGGACGTCGCCGGGCAGGGTCACCTGCGCCACCGGGCCCTGCGCGCGCAGGCGTTCGGCCTCGGCGTGGACGTCCCGGCCGGTGGGGTCGAGCACGATGGGCTCGGGGTGGGCTGTCACGGGGAACCTCCGGTAGTTCCGTGTGCGGGTTGGTCGGGCGGGACACACCTGGCAGGACGCACCTGGCAGGACACGCGTCAGGACTTGGGACGCGGCCGGAACACCCGGGTGACCACCGAGGGCCGCATGAGCGCCTGGGGCGGGTCGACCAGGCCGGCCGCGCGCAGGAACGCGGTGGAGAGGGTGGCGTCGTGGGCGGCGGCGGCCTGCAGGCGCGGCATGTAGAGGTTGGCCATCCGCACGGCGAGCGTGCGCCGGCCCCGGACCTCGGGGAAGCCGAGGTCGCCGCCGACGGCCATGTCCCAGGGCGCGTCGATGACGGCCGCGAGGTCGCGGAAGTAGTCGCGCGGGCGGGGCGGGACGCCGCGCTCCAGGTGGCCGCGGAGCACGGTGGCGCCGATCGCGGCGACGGTCATGCCCTGGGCGTAGATGGGGTTGAACACGCAGGCGGCGTCGCCGATCGCGAGCAGGCCGTCGGGCAGGTGCTCGACGCGCTCGTAGCGGTGGCGCACGTTCGCGGGGAAGTGCATGGAGACCGGCTCGGTGATCATCCGGGCGTGTTCGACGGCCGCGTGGATCTCGGGGACGGGCATCGTCTTCGCGAAGGCGAGGAAGCCCTCGGGGTCGGTGGGCGGGCGCTCGCCGAGCAGGCCGTAGAGGGCGAGGGCGTAGCGGTCGTGCAGGCGCACCAGCGTGGCGCCGCGCGGCCGGCCGGGGCCGGCGACGCAGACCAGGCCGGCACCGTCGCCGATCGGGTCGACGGGCAGCGGGGCGGCGAACTCGGCGGTGGTGTAGGTGAGGTCGATCTTGACGCGCTCCTGCGGCACCTGCGGGTAGCCGAGTTCGCGGAGCCAGAGCGGGGTGCGCGAGCCGCGGCCGGTGGCGTCGACGACGAGGTCGGCGGCGAGGACCTCCTCGGCGCCGCCGAGGGGCTGGACGCGAACGCCGGTGACACGGGCGCGGTCCGGCGAGGAGTCGAGGCCGTTGATGTCGCAGCGGTCGAGGAGGCGGACGTTGGAGAGGGCGAGGACGCGCTCGCGCACCCGGGCCTCCAGCAGCGGGCGCTCGGCGGAGACGCAGATCAGCCCGGTCTCGGCCTTGCGGATCGGGCGGCCGGCGAAGTACCAGGTGAGTCCGGTGCCGAAGTCGCAGACGGGGACGCCGAGTTCGGCGAGTTCCTTGGTGAGGCCGGGGAACAGTTCCTCCAGCACCTGCTGGCCGCGGGCGAGCAGGCCGTGGACGTGCCGGCCCTGCGGCGCGCTACGGCGCGGAGCGGCGGAGGACGTGAGCGCGTCCCGGTCCACCACCGTGACGCTGCGGTAGGCGTCGGCCAGCAGGCGGGCGGCGAGCAGCCCGGCCACGCTGGCGCCCAGCACCACGGCCCGGTCGCCGATTCGAGTAGCCACCGTGCTCCCCTCTTTGGAACGTCCGACGGCGGAAGGAACGGAAGAAGCGGAAGGAGCGGAAGAAAGCGAACGAGAGCGCACATCCGGAGAAACGGGAATGGGCGGCGCGCGCCGAAGCAGCGTGCCCGGCCGACGGCACCATCATTGACGGCCCGCGAATGCGCCTCTACTTCCAGATTGCTCTGTCGCCCGGCGGTGCCCCGGTGATCCCTGTTTAGCGCCGGAGCGCGCTGGTAGCGTCCCCGGGCGGCAGGGACGAAGGGGCGGCGTGCCGCCCGCCGAATTGAGGAGGCCCGGAAATGCAGCCGTTCCGAATCGCCGTTCCGCAGGAGGACCTGGACGACCTCCACCGCCGCCTGGCCGCGGTGCGCTGGCCGGCCGAGGTGCCCGGGGCGGGCTGGGCCCGCGGGGTGCCGCTGGAGTACCTGAAGGAGCTCACCGAGTACTGGCGCACGGAGTTCGACTGGCGGGCCGCGGAGGAGCGGCTGAACCGCTTCCCGCAGTTCCGCACCGAGATCGACGGCGCCACCGTGCACTTCCTGCACGTGCGCTCCCCCGAGCCGGACGCCACGCCGCTGATCCTCACCCACGGCTGGCCCGGGTCGGTCGCCGAGTACCTGGACGTCATCGAGCTGCTGACGGACCCTCGCAGCCACGGCGGCGACCCGGCGGACGCGTTCCACGTCGTCATACCGGCCCCGCCCGGCTTCGGCTTCTCCGGCCCCGCGCCCGAGGCCGGCTGGGACGTGCCGCGGATCGCGCGGGCCTGGACGGAGCTGATGCGCCGGCTCGGCTACGGCCGCTACCTCGCCCACGGCGGCGACCTCGGCGTGTGGATCTCGCTGACCGCCGCCGCGCTCGACCCCGAGCACCTCGCCGGCGCGCACGTGACGTTCCTGCTGACCCCGCCCACCGGCCCGGAGGACCTGGAGGGCCTCGACGAGGCGGACCAGGAGCGGCTCGCCTACCTGGCCGCCTTCGAGACCACCGGCCGGGCCGGCTACATGAAGATCCAGAGCACCCGCCCGCAGACCCTCGCCTACGGCCTCACCGACTCCCCGGTCGGCCAACTGGCCTGGATCGCCGAGAAGTTCCGGGACTGGACGAGCGGCGACTCGATCAGCCGGGACCAGCTCCTGACCACCGTCTCGCTCTACTGGCTGACGGCGACGGCCGGTTCGTCCGCGCAGCTGTACTACGAGATGGCCGACATGCTCCCCGATGCCGCGCGCCAGCCCGTCGCCGGGCCGCCGCAGCCGGTACCACTCGCCGTCGCCGCCTTCGCCCACGACGGGAGCCTGCCGGTGCGGCGGATCGCCGAGCGGCGCTTCCCGAACATCGTCCAGTGGAGCGAGTTCGCCGAGGGCGGGCACTTCCCCGCCCTGGAGGTGCCCGAGCTCCTCGCGGGCGACCTGCGCTCCTTCGCCCGCGCCGTCCGGGCCCACGAGGCCGCCGCCGAGCAGCCGAAGCAGGAGCCCGCAGAAATCGACTGAAGATTTTTCGCCGCCGTCGTCCAAACCGCGGTCCTCCCGTTCGTCGAGGTGTCGAACCGCACTCCGACAGCCGAGCCGAGGAGACGACGTGCCGCACACCGAGGACGCAGCGCCGGTCCCGCCCGCCGGGTACTCCGGGGACGGGACCGGCCGCCACCCCCTCTCCAGCCAGCAGGAGCACTGGTGCGCCAACGCGGGCTCCGGCTCGTTCGGGCCCCGGTTCACGGTGTCCAAGGCGCTGCGCATCACCGGGCCCGTCGACGTGGCCGCGCTCCAGGGCGCGCTGGACGACGTGGTGGCGCGGCACGAGGTGCTGCGCACGGTGATCGTGCGCGACGCCGAGCCGCCGTACCAGCAGGTGCGCCCGGCCACCCGGGTGCCGCTGCACGTGCGGGACCTGCCGGTGGCCTGGGCGCGGCGCGACGCGGCGGCGCAGCAGCTGCTCGCCGAGGCGGAGTCGACGGCGCTGCCCGTCGAACGGCTGCCGCTGCTGCGGGCGTTCCTCACCCGCTTCGACGAGCGGGACGCGGTGCTCGGCCTGGTCAGCCACCACACGGCGTGCGACGGCTGGGCGCTCCAGCTGATCCACCGCGACCTCGCCGCGTGCTACGCCGCCCGGACGGCGGGCCGCGAGCCGGGCCTGCCGGCGCTGCGCCAGTACGGCGAGTACACGCGGTGGCAGGCGGAGAACCAGTCCGGCGACGCGGCGGCCGAGAACCTCGCGTACTGGCGCAAGCGGCTGGACGGCGCGCCGTTCTTCACCCTGCCGACCGACCGCCCGATCCCGCCCGAGCACACCGAGCTGTACGTCGCGCACCCCTTCCGCTTCGACGCGGCGACGACGGACGCGGTGGCGGCGCTCGCCAAGGCCGCCCGCTGCTCGCGCTTCATGGTGATGCTGGGGGCGTTCGCCGTGCTGGCGAGCCGGATCTCCGGGGCGGACGACCCGGTCGTCAACACGATCGTGCACGGGCGGGGCCGGCCCGAGTACCAGGACACCGTGGGCCCGTTCCTCAACTTCCTGGCGCTGCGCACCGACCTCGCGGACGCGGGCACGATCCGCGAGCTCCTCCTGACCGTGCGCACCACCTGCCTGGAGGCGTACCGGCACGAGGTGCCGATCCACTGGGTCGAGCAGGCCGTGCCGTCGCTGATGGCGCCGATGGCCGACCCGCGCAACTGCGACTTCATCTTCGGCTTCTCCGAGACGCTGACCGCCCCGGCCGGGGGCACGGACCCGTTCCTGTTCTCCGAGGGGACCGTGCCGGTCGCCAAGGGCGAGAGCGCGAGCGAGCAGATCCCGGGCGGCGCCGCCTGGAACATGGGCGTCGCGCCGTCGGGGGAGATCAGCGGGATGGTCCAGTACAACCCCGAGGAGTTCGACGAGGAGACGGTGGCGGGCTGGGTGGCCGCGTACCGGCGGATCGTGCTCGCCGTCCTCGCCGATCCGGAGCGCGACTGGCGCACCCTCTGACCGACGGCCGCAGACCGAGGTACCTCACACGAGAGGTGTTTCCCATGACGTCCTACACGCTCGAACCGCTGGGCCCCGTCTTCGGCGCCCGCATCACCGGCATCGACCTGCGCGAGGAGGTCGGCCGGGAGACCGCCGACCGGATCCTCGACGACCTCGTCCGCCACCGCGTCCTCGTCCTGCCGGACCAGGACCTGAGCCACGCCGACCACGTCCGCTTCAGCCGGCTGTTCGGCCCGCTGGACGTCTACCCCGTCGCCCGGTACGTCGTGCCGGACCACCCCGAGGTGCTGAAGATCAGCAACATCTTCGAGGACGGCGAGCCGATCGGCCTCTACGACGGGGACGACCAGGAGGAGTGGCACACCGACTACTCCTGGCGCGAGGTCATGAGCCGTGCCTCGCTGCTGTACTCGGCGATCGCCCCGGAGGAGGGCGGCGACACGATCTTCGCGGACAGCACGACGGCCTACGACGAGCTGCCCGCGGAGGTCCGGGAGCGGATCGGCGGTCTGCAGGCCGTCCACTCCATGGCGCACCTCGTCGACCAGGAGCTCCTCACCAACCCGCACAAGAAGCCGCTCTCCGCCGAGGAGCGCGAGCGCACCCCGGACGTGGCGCAGCCGATCGTGCGCCGCCACCCGGTGACCGGCCGCAGCTCGCTCCTGCTCGGGAGCATGATCATCAGCGGCGTCGTGGGGCTCGGCGAGAAGGAGGGCGCCGAGCTGCTGGACGACCTGCACGCGCACGCCACCAAGGACCGCTACCTGTACCGCCACCGCTGGAACGTCGGCGACCTGGTCATCTGGGACAACGACGCGACCATGCACACCCGCACCCCGTGCGACAGCCGCTACCACCACCGGCTGCTCTACCGCACCACCGTGATGTGACGGCCCGTCCGCCGTCGAAAAGCCGCACGCCCGTTCCGCCCGATCCGTGCGGACACAACCATGCGTGAACGAACCGCAACCGCATTCTGGAAGATGCGGTCAGGCCGACCTGCCCCGGGATAATTCCCGGGGAGGGAAAACCCAGGAGGAATGCATGTCCGGGGCCATTTCTGAGAGCATCGCGCCGCCGCGCACCGGGACCGGCACGAAAGGCCGGTCCGGTGCGGAAAGCCAGTCCGGCGCGGAGGAGCACGCCGGCGCGGAAATCGCCGCCGCTTTTCCGGCGGCCGGCACCGAGCCGGACACCGCCGTCCGCCTCGCCCTGATGGAGCGGCTGCACCGTCACTACACCGGCTACCTCGGCGGCGCCGAAACGTTCCTGTCGGTGCCGCGCCTCAACGCCGACCCCGTCATCGCCGCCACCGAGGACGCCTGGCTGCGCTGGGAGGACGGGCGGGTGGACGAGGCGCTGCTGCCGCGCACCGCCGAGGGCCTCGCCGACTGGTTCGCCGACCTGCGCTCGCGGCACGTCCAGCCCGCCTTCTGCCGCTACCTCGCCGACGAGGCCACGATCGAGGAGATCGCGCTGTTCTTCCTCGCCGAGGAGCTGGTCGACAGCCGCTTCGACGACCTCGTCGCCCTCGCCCAGCTCGGCGCGACCGGCACCAGCAAGCTCACCATGGCCGAGAACTACTGGGACGAGATGGGCGAGGGCAAGCTGGAGCAGATGCACACCCGGCTGTTCGAGCACTCGGCCACGTACATGCGCGCCCGGCTCGAACTCGGCGGCGTCGACGTCTCCGGCCTCGGCGGCATGGAGGTGTTCGAGAACGCCAACCTGGTGCTCATGTACGGCGTCCACCGGCACCTGACGCCCCGCCTGCTGGCCGCGATGGGGCTCATGGAGTACACCGCGCCGGTGCGCTTCCAGGCGATGGTCGACGGCTGCGCGCGCCTCGGCGTGCCGGACGACGTCATCCTCTACCAGCGCATCCACGTCCACGTGGACGCCGACCACGGCGCCGAGTGGCTGGAGAACGTGCTCGCCCCGCTGGCCCACCACTCCCCCGAGGTGCTGCGCGAGATCGGCATGGGCGCGCTCACCCGCGAGCGCGTGGCCAACGCGTACTACACCCGGGTCTGGCAGCAGATGCGGGCGCTGCGGTGAGGGTCACCCCGTGAAACCCGAGGAGTTCTACCACGACGGCAGCCGCGACCTCCAACGCCGCTTCGGGAGCGAGCAGTTGGCCGACCACCTGGCACACAGGTACGTGCTGGACGAACTGGAGGAGGGGCACGCCGAGTGGATCCGCGGGGCCGACGCCGTGTACGTCGCGACGATCGACCCCGACGGCTTCCCCGAGTGCTCCTACAAGGGCGGCCTGCCGGGCTTCGTCCGCGTGCCGGACCTGCGGACGCTGGAGATCCCCAGCTACGACGGCAACGGCATGTACCGCACGCTCGGCAACGCCGCCGCCGTGCGGCGCGTGGGCCTGCTCTTCCTCTTCCCGGCCCTGCGCGCCAAGCTGCGGGTCAACGGCACCTGCGAGGTGCTGACCGACCGTGACGCGCTGCACCCGCACCACGGCGCCGAGGCCGTGCTGCGGGTCGGCGTGACCGCGGTGTTCGAGAACTGCCCGCGCTACCTGCACGACCCGGTGACCGGCGAGCACTCCAAGCACTGCCCGCGCCCCGGCCACCGCCCGCCCGACCCCGAATGGAAGCTCAAGCCCGAGTACGACGGGCTGCTGCCGGCGCCCCGCTCAGAACTGATCGAAGACCGGATCCAGGAGTCGAACCGATGAACCGACCGAGCCGACGGACCGTCGTCGACCTCTCCCACCCGATCGAAGCCGGCATGACCACCTACCCCGGCCTGCCCGGGCCGGTCATCTCCGACCACATGTCCCGCGCCGACTCCCGGCCCCGCTACACCCCGGGCACCGAGTTCCAGATCGGGCGGATCGAGATGGTCGCCAACACCGGCACCTACCTCGACACCCCGTTCCACCGCTACCCGGACGGCGCCGACCTCTCCGGCCTGGACCTCGCACTGCTCGCCGACGTCCCGGGCGTCCTGGTCGACGCGACCGGCGCCGGCCGGGCCGTCGGGCCCGAGCTGCTGGAGCAGCACGAGGTCGCCGGGCGGGCCGTGCTGGTGCGCACCGGCTGGGACCGGCACTGGGGGACGGAGAAGTACGGCGACCCCGAACACCCCTTCCTCACGGTCGACGCCGTGCACCGGCTGATCGCCGAGGGCGCCGCCCTGGTCGGCATCGACTCGGTCAACATCGACGACATGGCGGACCTCGACCGCCCCGCCCACACCGGCCTGCTCGGCGCCGGGATCCCGATCGTCGAGCACCTCGGCGGTCTGGACCGGCTCCCGGCGAGCGGCTTCCGCCTCCACGCCGCCCCGCCGCCGGTGGTCGGCATGGGCAGCTTCCCGATCCGCGCCTACGCCGTCCTGGACTGACCCTCGCGGGTTGTCCATCCGCCGCCGGCCCGTTCGTCGACTTCCCAGAAGGAGCCGCCGGAAGGAGCCGCCGGAGGGATCCCCGCAGTGGATCCCGGACACCGGCGGCGGCGGACGACCCCGAGCGAGGAGACGGACCATGAAGTACCTGCTGCTGATCTGCGCCGACCAGGACGCCGAGGTCACCCCCGAGGACGACGCGGGCATGGCGGTCGGCACCGCCGACTGGGTGACCGAGATGGACGGGCGCGGCGTGCGGCTGGACGGCAACCGGCTGCGCCCGGCCGGGGACGCCACCTCGGTGCGCGTGCGCGGCGGGGAGGTCGTCGTCGACGACGGCCCGTTCGCCGACGCCGAGGGCCGGATCGCCGGCTACGACGTCATCGAGTGCGCCGACCTGGACGAGGCGATCGAGGTGGCCGGCAAGCACCCGGTGGCCCGCTTCGGCACCATCGACGTCCGCCCGGTCTGGTAGCACGCCGCACCGTCCGGCCCGGCCCGGTAGCACGCCGCACCGTCCGGACCGATCCGGCCCGGCCCGGCGGCACGGCCGCGGCACGCATCCGAACCGAACGAGAAAGGCCTGAGCAATGACGCACGACACGGCCGGCACGGCCGCCGCACCGCTCGCCCCCGAACTCGTCGCGCGGTACCACCGGGACGGCTACGTGCTCCTGCCGCCCGGCTCGCTGGCCGGGGACCTCCTCGACGTGGCGCTCGACGAGCTCCCGTCGATCCTCGCCGCGGACGACCCCGGGCGGGTCCTGGAGCGCGACGGGCGGACCGTCCGCTCGGTCTACGGCCTGCACCGCACGAACCCCGCGATCGCCGCGCTCACCCGCCGGCCGGCGCTGCTCGGCGCCGTCCGCGGCCTGCTCGACGACGACGTGTACGTGCACCAGTCGAAGGTGAACATCAAGGCGCCGTTCGCCGGCGACCAGTGGGAGTGGCACCAGGACTACGTCTACTGGCTCACCGGCGACGGCATCCGCCGGCCCGACCTGGTCAACGTCGCCGTCTTCCTGGACGAGGTGACGGAGTTCAACGGGCCGCTCACCTTCGTGCCCGGCTCGCACACCG
Organism: Kitasatospora sp. NPDC059408; assembly: GCF_042751525.1. Classification (NCBI taxonomy): domain Bacteria; kingdom Bacillati; phylum Actinomycetota; class Actinomycetes; order Kitasatosporales; family Streptomycetaceae; genus Kitasatospora; species Kitasatospora sp. NPDC059408. Next base: position 113,441 of record NZ_JBHYWI010000010.1, on the reverse strand, counting down.
CCGGGCTGCTCGCCAGCAGCGACGCGGACGGCATGCCGCTCGGCTACGAGGACGCGCCGGCCTGGGTGGCCACGCTCACCGCCGACGAGAAGTTCCGGGTGCGCCACTCCGTCATCGAGGAACTCGCCCGCGCCAACGGGCTGGTGAGCCCCAAGGGGCCCGCCGGGTCGGTGCTGGTGTTCCACCCGAACATCCTGCACTGCTCGGCGGCGAACATCTCGCCGTTCCGCCGCTCGATGCTGATGTTCGTCTACAACAGCGTCGCCAACCGTCCCGAGGTCACCGGTCTGCGGCCGGACTTCCTCGCCGACCCGGAGCCGGTCGCGCTCCAGCCGATCTGACGATCCACCGGAAACAGGTCCTTCGAGTCACAGCGCAGTGGGGGGAACCATGCGGGACGCGCACGAGCAGGTGGCGGCATGACGGACGGGGCCCCGGTGCTCCGCGGACCACGGGTGGCCCACCGGGCGCCGTACGGGGTCCCGGGGCTGGTCCGCGACCAGCGGACGCGCACCCCGGACGCCGTCGCCTGCTCCGATCCCGGGCGGACCCTCACCTACGCCGAGCTGGACCTGCTCAGCGACGCGTGCGCGGCCGCCGTGCTGGGCGCCACCGGCGGGCGCCGGGGCCCGGTGGCCGTGCGGATGCCCCGGCAGGCCGACCTGCTGGTCGCGCTGCTCGGGGTGCTCAAGGCCGGCTGCCACTACGTACCGATCGCGGCCGACGAGCCCGCCGGGCGGGTCGCGGCCATGGTCGGCGTCGTCCGGCCGCTGTGCACGGTGGTGGCGACCGGGCACGAGGGCCTCGCCCCGGGCGGTATGCCGGCCGTCACCGTGCCGCGCACGGCGCCCGCCGGGTACGCGCCGCTGCGCGAGGCCGGGCCCGAGGACCCGGTCTACGCACTGTTCACCTCGGGCTCCACGGGCACCCCCAAGGCCGTCCTGGTCGGCGCCGCCGCCCTCGCCAACCGGATCCTGTGGATGGCCGGGCGGTTCGGCCTCGACGGGCGCGACCGCGTGCTCCAGAAGACGCCGAGCACCTTCGACGTCGCCGGGTGGGAGTTCTTCCTGCCCGTCGTCACGGGCGCCCGCTGCGTCTTCCCGCCCGCCGACGCCCACTACGACCCGCAGCTCCTCGCGCGCGCCCTGGCCGACGGGGGCATCACCGTCTGCCACTTCGTGCCGACGATGCTGGCGGCCCAGCTGCGCCTTGCGGCCGCCGAACTCCCGTCGCTGAGGCTGGTGTTCTGCAGCGGCGAGGCGCTCCCGCCGGCGCTCGCCGCACGGTTCGCGCAGTGGTCGGGCGCCGAACTGCACAACCTGTACGGGCCGACCGAGGCCGCGATCGACGTCACGCACTGGCCGGTGCCGCGCGGGCTCGCTCCGGACGGGGACGTGTTCATCGGGGCGCCGATCGACAACGTCGACCTGCGGATCGCCGGGACGGACGGCTCGCCCGCCCGCGACGGCGAGCCGGGCGAGCTGTGGATCGGCGGCGTCCAGGTGGCGCTCGGCTACGTGGGCCGGCCCGACCTCACGGAGGCGGCGTTCCCCGTCGTCGACGGCCGACGCTGGTACCGCACCGGTGACTTGGCATCCATGGACGACGGCCTGGTGCGCTACCTCGGCCGGATCGACGCGCAGCTCAAGATCCGCGGCGTCCGGATCGAGCCGGCCGAGGTCGAGGCCGCGCTCACCACGCACCCGGCGGTCGCCGCCACCGCCGTCGTCGCCCTCCGGCCCCCGGACGGCCTCGCCGCCGAACTCGTCGCCGTCGCCGTGCGGGCCGAGGGCCACGCGGACGCCGACCACGCGATCCTCGCCCACGTCGCCGAGCGGCTGCCCCGGGCCTTCGTGCCGCACGCCCTGCGCTGGGTCGACCGTCTGCCCCTCACCACCTCCGGCAAGGCCGACCGCCGGCGCATCACCGAGGAGACGGAACACTGGTGGGCCTCCAAGGCGCACGTCGAGGCCGCGGAGAGCGACGAACTCGCCTCCGCCTGGTGGGAGTCGCTCGCCGTCCCGGCCGACCAGCGGCGCGAGGACCTCGGCTTCCTGAGCCTCGGCGGGCACTCCCTCACCGCCCTCACGCTGATCGCCCGGCTCGCCGAACTGCGCAGCGTCGACCTGCCGTTGCCGCTGCTCCTGCGCGACGGCCTCACCCTGGCCGGCCTCCGCGACGCCGTGGCCACCCTGCCCCGCACCGAGCGCCCTCAGGCCGCCGAGGGCCCGGCCGACCACAGCCCGCTCACCCCGGTACAGGAACCGCTCTGGCTCCTCAACCGCGCCCTCGCCGACGACTCCGGCAACAACGTCGTCGGCACCCTGCGGATCCCCGCCAGCGTCGACGACGACGCCCTCCGCGCCGCCGCCCGGGACGTGCTCGGGCGCCACGACCTCCTGCGCGCGGCCGTCGACGTCATCGACGGCGTCCCGCGCTGGACGTACGCACCGCACGCCGAGCCGCGGTTCACCGTCCGGGAGACCGCGGGCCCGCTCGACGATCCGGTGGCGTGCGCGTTCGTCGCCGGGATCGCACGGACGGCGATCCCGCTGGACCGGCCGCCGCTGCTCACCGTCGGCCTGCTGCGCGGCACGGGCGAGGCGCTGCTCGTCCTCTCCCTGCACCACCTGGTGGCCGACCAGCACGCCCTCGAACTCGTCGCCAGGGACCTCGCCACCGCCTACACCGCCCGCGCCCGCGGCCTCGCGCCGCAGTGGCCGCCCGCACCCCGCTTCGCCGCCTTCGCCCACCGGCGGGCCGCCGCCGTCGGCTCGGACCGCTGGCACGAGGACCTCGCGTACTGGGCGGCGCTCCTGCCCGACGCCCCCGCGCGCACGCCACTCCCGTTCCGCCTCGCCGGCCCGGCCGGACCGACGCTCGACGGCCGCCGGACGGTGGCGGCGCTCGGCCCGGAGCTCACCGCCTCCGTCGACGCCCTCCTCACCCGCAGCGGGCACACCCGGGCCACGTACGTCGTGGCGTGCGTCGCGACCGTCCTCGCCGCGTGGGCGGGCGAGCGGTCCGTCGCCGTGGGCGTCCCGGTCAGCCGGCGGCTGGGCCCCGGGGAGCAGGAGCTCGTCGGGCCCGTGCTCAGCACCGTGCCGCTGTGGCTCGACGTCGAGGACCGGACCGGGCGCGACGACCTGCTCGCCCACGTGCGCGAGCGGTCGCTGGAGGCGCTCGACCACCTCGCGCCCACGTTCCAGGCCGTCGTGCACCGGCTGGGACTGCCGCCCTCGCCCCGGGACAACCCGCTGTTCCAGGTGTGGGTCAACGACCTCAGCCGGACCGGACCCGCACCCGCCTTCGCCGACGCGCCCGCGCGGTGGGTGGACGCGGCGCCGCCGTACGCGCTGTTCGACCTCAACTTCTACCTCCGGTACGACCCGGACGACGGGCTGCGGCTCGAACTCGTCGGGCGGGAGGGGCTGTTCGAGGACGCGGTGGTGGACGAGCTGCTGCGGCAGGTGGTCGGGGTCGCGGCGGCGTTCGCGGCGGACCGGGCGCCGTTCGACGGCCGTTCCGCACCGAAGGTGCACGCGCCCCAGCCGGACGCACCCGACGTCCTCACGCGGATCCGGGACGTCGCCCTGCGCCACCCCGACGCCGTCGCGCTCCACTCTCCCCAACTGGACCTGACGTACGCCGAGTTGCTGCGACGCTGCGAGGAGGTGACCGCCACCGTGACCGCCGCCGGCGTACTCCCCGGGGACGTCCTTGAGCTGCGCGCCGAGCGCACACCCGACCTCGCCGCCGCCTTCCTCGGCGCCCGGCTGGCGGGTGCGGCCGTCGCCGTCACGGACGCGCACCTGCCCACCGCCGCACTCGCCGAACGCCAGGACCTCCTGCGCCCCAAGGCTGTCCTGGCCACCGACGGCACCATCCGCCCCGGCGCCCGGGAACCGCGCCACCTGCCCGGCACCAGCCACGTCCTCTTCACCTCCGGCACGTCCGGCCGCCCGGCCGCCGTCGCCGTGCCCCCGGCCGCGCTCTCCGGCACGCTCGACTGGTACCGGCGCTCCTTCGGCCTAGGCCCGGCGGACCGGATCGCCCTGCTGGGCGCCGTCGGCCACGACCCGCTGCTGCGCGACCTCCTCGTCCCGCTGCTGGCGGGCGGCACCGTCGTCGTCCCGCCCGAGTCCGTGTTCACCGCCCCCGACCGGCTCTTCGCGCTGCTCGACGACGAGCGCGTCACCGTCCTGCACGCCACCCCGGCCCTCCTCGAACTGCTCCTCTCCGGACGCCCCCACGGCACCGCCCACCTGCCGCACCTGCGCCTGGTCGTCAGCGGCGGCGCGCCGCTCACCGCGGGCATGGTCCGCGCGCTGCGGGCCGTCACCGGCGCGCCCGTCGTGAACGCGTACGGCGCCACCGAGACGCCCCAACTCGCCTCCGTCTGGCGGCTCGACGCCGGGCAGGATCCGCTCACCGGGCTGCCGGACACGGCCGAACTGCCGGTCGGCACCGGTGCGGGGGCCGCCGAGCTCCTCGTGCTGCGCCCCGACGGCACGCCCGCCCCGGCCGGCCACGCGGGAGAGGTCGTCGTCCGCTCCCCGCACCTGGCCGCGGGCTACCTGGACGGCACCGGCCGGGGCGAGCGCTTCGACACCGCCGCCGGCACCTACCGCACGGGCGACCGCGGCCGCCGCCACCCCTCCGGCGCGGTCGTCCTGCACGGCCGGCTCGACCGCCAACTGTCCGTCGACGGCTACCGCCTGGACCCCGAACAGGTCGAGCGCGCGGCCCTCGACCACCCCGCCGTCCGGCACGCCGTCGCCGGCCTGACCACGACCGCCGCCGGGCCCGTGCTGTCGCTCACCGTCCGCACCGCGCCCGGCACCGCCGCCCCGGACCCGGCCGACCTCCGCTCGCACCTGCGCCGCCGCCTGCCGCGCTACGCCGTGCCCGCCGAGATCCTGTTCACCGACGGACCGCGCGAACGCGCCGCCAAGTCCGCCGGGGCGCCGGTCGCCGACGGCCCCGCCCGGGACGGCCGGGCCGCCGCCGAACTGGCCGCCCTCGTCCGGGAGGTCATCGGGATCGACCTCCCGCCCGCCGACAACTTCTTCGACGCCGGGCTCAACTCGATGGCCGTCGTGCGCCTCCACGCCCTGCTGGGCGAACGGCTGGCCACCGCCTTCCCGGTGACGGCGATGTTCGAGCACCCGAACCTCCTCGCGCTGGCCCGCTTCCTCTCCGGCCGCGCTCCGGCCGCGCCGCTCCGGGACGGTCCCCCCGCGCCCCGGTCGGCCCCACCGGCCGAGCAGCGGCGGCAGTTGCGCCGACGCATCCGACACGACCTCCAGGGGAACGCATGAACGACCAGAGCAGGTACGAACCCGTCGCCGTCGTCGGAATGGCCGGCCGCTTCCCCGGGGCCGTCGACCTCGGCGCGTTCTGGGCCAACCTCCGCGACGGCGTCGGCTCCATCCGCCACGCCTCCGACGAGGAACTCGCGGCGGCCGGCGTGCCGGACCGCGCGCTCGCCGACCCGCAGTACGTCAAGGCCGTCGCGACGGTGCCCGAGATCGACGGCTTCGACGCCGGGTTCTTCGGGCTCACCCCGCGCGAGGCCCGCATCTGCGACCCGCAGATCCGGCTCTTCCTGGAGTGCGCCCACGCGGCCCTGGAGGACGCCGGCTACGACCCCGAACGACTCGCCGACGTCGGCGTGTTCGGCTCCGCCGGGCGCGGCCGCTACCTCGACCAGGTGCGCCGCAGCGAGGGCCGCGCCGGCAACGGCGGCAGCGGGGGCGACGGCGTCGGCCTGTCGCTGAGCACCTGGAACTCGACGGACTCCCTCGCCCCGCTGGTCTCCTACAAGCTCGGCCTCAACGGCCCGAGCCTCGGCATCGCGACGGCCTGCGCGAGCCCGCTGGTGGCCCTGCACCTGGCCGCCGCGTCGCTGCGCGCGGGCGAGTGCGAGCTGGCCCTCGTCGGCGGGGCGGAGGTCGAACTGCCGCTGGAGCACGGCTACTGGTGGGAGCCCGGCGGCAAGATCAGCCGCGACGGGTACTGCCGGCCCTTCGACGCCCACGCGACCGGCACGGTGTTCGGCTCGGGCGCCGGCGTGGTCGCGCTCAAGCGGCTCTCCGACGCGATCGCCGACCGGGACCACATCCGCGCCGTGATCCGCGGCTCGGCCGTCAACAACGACGGCTCCGCCAAGGCCGGGTTCGCCGCACCGAGCGTCTCCGGCCAGTCGGCCGCGGTCGCCGAGGCGATGCTGACGGCCGAGGTCGGGCCCGGCGACGTCGGCCTGGTGGAGGCGCACGCCTCGGGCACCGTCCTCGGCGACCCGATCGAAGTGGCCGCGCTCACCTCGGCCTACCGGTACCTCGGCGCCACGGGCAGCGGCGCCACGGTCCTCACCTCCGTCAAGGGCAACATCGGGCACCTCGGCCACGCGTCGGGGATCGCCTCGCTGATCAAGGTCGTGCTGACGCTGGAGCACGGGAGCGTCCCGCGTACCCTCGGCTTCCGCACCGCGAACCCCGAACTCGGCATCGACGACTCGCCGTTCGAGCTGCCGACCGCCGCGGTGCCGTGGGAGCGCCGGGCCGGGCGGCCCCGGGTGGCGGCCGTCAACACGTACGGGGTGGGCGGCACCAACGCGCACGTCGTGCTGGAGGAGGCGCCGGTGCGTCCGGCACCCGCGGCCACGACGGAACGTCCGCGGATCGTCGTCTGGTCGGCGCGCACGCCCGAGGCGGCGGAGCGCTACCGGACCCGGCTCGCCGGTCATTTCACGTCCGCCGCACCGGACTTCGCCGCGAGCGTCGCGACCCTCCAGCAGGGCCGCACGACGCACCCGTACCGCGGCGCGGTGGTCGCCACGGGCGCCCGCGAGGCGGCCGACCTGCTGGCAGCGGCGAGCGGCCCCGCCACCGGCCCCTCGGGCAGCCGCATCGCGCTGCTCTTCCCCGGCATGGGCAGCCAGCACCCGGGCATGGCCCTCGACCTCCACGACCGCTCCCCCGCCTACGCCCGCGCCTTCGACGCCTGCCTCGACCTCTTCGAGGCCGAGGGCGTGCCGCTGCGCGGCCTGTGGCGGGAGGCCGACGCCGGGCGGATCGCCGACCCGGACGTCGCCCAGCCGCTGCTGTTCGCCGTCGAGCACGCGCTGGCGCAGGCCTGGCACGCGTGGGGCGTGCGGCCGGGCGCCGTCCTGGGGCACAGCCTCGGCGAACTCGCCGCGGCCGCAGCCGCGGGGGTGCTGACCGCCGAGGACGCCGTGCGGGCCGTCGTCGCCCGCTCGCGGGCGCTCGCCGCCACACCGCCCGGCGCCATGCTCGCCGTCGCGGCGGCGGAGGCGGACGTCGCTCCGCTGCTGCCGGACGACGTGCACGTGGCGGTCGTCAACGGCCCGCGCATGGTGGTGGTCGCCGGTCCGGTGGACGCCGTGGCGCGGGCGGGCGCCGAGCTGCGGGAGGCCGGGATGAACGTCCGCCCGGTCCCGTTCAGCCGCGCCTCCCACGTGCCCCTCGCGGCCCCGGCGGCGGAGGCCTTCGAGGAGTCCCTGCGGGGGCTGCGGTTCTCCGCGCCCGCCCTCGACCTGTACTCCTCGGCGACCGGCGGGCTCGTGAGCGACGCCGAGGCCACCGATCCGGCCTTCTGGGCCGGGCAGTTGGTGCGACCGGTGCGGTTCGCGGACGCGGTGGCGGCGCTCGCCGGCACCGACAGGCGGCAGTTGCTGATCGAGTGCGGCCCCGGCCGCACGCTCACCTCGGCCCTGCGCCAGCACCCCGCCGTGGACGCCGCACGCCACCGGGTGCTGCCGACCCTGGCCCAGCGCAGGACCGAGCCGCTCGCCGACGTGCAGTCGGCGCTCACCGCGGTCGCCGCCGTGTGGACGGAGGGGCACGCGATCGACTGGACGGCCGTCGAGGACCTGTCGGACGCGGGCCGCGTGCCCGTACCCGGCTACCCGTACGAACGGCAGCGGTACTGGGTCGACGTGGCGGCCGAGGAGGAAGCCCAGCAGACTCCGGCCGACTCCCCCTTCACGCTGCCCAGTTGGCGCGAACTCCCCCGCCCGGCACACCACCCCGAACCGGTCGCCCGCACCGCCGTCGCCGCCCTCCCCGCCGACGAGCCGGCCGCCCGCCGGGTCACCGCCGCGCTGCGCGAGGCCGGGCTACGGGTCGTCCCGCTCACGCCGGGTGCCGATTACGAGGACCGCGAGGTCGGCTTCGTCGTCCGCGAGGGCGAACCCCAGGACCTCGCCCGCGCGTTCCGCACCCTGCGCGAGCGCGGCGTGACGCCCGGCCTGCTGGTCCACGCCGGGAGCCTCGGCCGGCCCGAAGGCCGCGACCTGGCCGAGCAGTTGGCGGCCGGCCACACCGCCGCCACCGAACTGCTGCGCCAGGCCGCCGAGAGCGGGGCACCCGAACTCGTCGTCCTCACCGAACACGCCGTGGACGTCAGCGGCCACGACCGGCTGCGCCCGGGCCACGCCGCGCTCACCGCGCTCGCCGGGGAGGCCGGGGTCCGTCTGATCGACCTCGGCGGGTCCGTGCCCGACCGCGAGCTCGCCGCCGAACTCCGCGCGAGCGGCGAAGGCGTGGTAGCACTCCGCGGCACCCGCCGCTGGGTCCCCACCGAGCACCCGCTCGCCGTCACCCCGGCCGAGGGCCCCGCCCTCCGGCCCGCCGGCACCTACCTGATCACCGGCGGCACCGGCCGCCTCGGCGTCCGGGTGGCCCGCGGTCTGGCCGCGACCGGACTGCACCCGACGCTCGTCCTCGTCGGCCTGAAGGCGGCCGAACGGCCCGAACTGCTCGCCGAGTTGGCGTCCCTGGGCGCGACCGTCGAGTCGGCCGCGTGCGACGTCACCGACCACGCGGCGCTCACCGCCCTCCTCGACGACGTCACCGGCCGCCACGGCCCCGTCCACGGCGTCCTCCACCTGGCCGGCCCGGCCCCCGACGCGGCCGAGCCGGATGCCTTCGGGCCCCGGGCGTTCGGCCTCGCGGCCCTCGCCCGCGCCTTCGCCGGCCGCCCCGCGCTCGACCTGTTCGCGACCGTCACACGGAGCCGCCCCGACGCCGCCGACGCCGTCCTCACCGCCCTCGCGGCCACCAGCGCCCCGCCAGCGGCCCGCACGCTCGTCGTCTCCACGCCCCGACCCACCGACGCGGCGCTCCTCCTGGAGCTGTTGCAGGCACACACGCCGACTCATGTGACGATCCGTCACATTCCCGACCAGGCAAGCCAGGAAGGCCAAGAAGGCCGGAAAGCCGAGCCGGCCCCCGCTCCCCCCGTGGCCCTCCCGACCGAACGGGACGCCACCACCGCCCGCCTGCGCGAGCTGTGGACGGGCCTGCTGGGCTGGCCCGAGATCGCCGACGGCGCGGACTTCTTCGACATCGGCGGCAACTCCCTCACCGCGGTCGAGCTGGTCTCCCACATCCACGACGAGTTCGGCGTGGACCTCGGCATCGCCGCCCTCTTCGACTACCCCACCCTGGACGCCCTCGCGGCCCAGATCGAACGGAAGAAGTCAGTATGACCGGGTCCGACGGGCATCACCTCGTCCCGCTGAGAGCCACCGGCTGGTCCGTGTGGCGCGACGTCGTCCTGCGCAGCACCGGCTTCCCCGCCGACACCGTGCGGCCGCTCACGGACCCGGCGCTCGCGGCCGCGGCGGACGCCGACGACGCGGACGCCTACCGCGCCGAGTACGCGCGGGCCTCCGAGCGCCTGTCCGCCGCCGTGCGCGGGGCGTCGACGACGCCGCGCTTCCGGGAGGCCGTCGCCTGGCAGAACCCGAAGCTGCTGAAGCTGTGCCTGGACAAGCTCGCCGCCGGCGAGCCGCGCAACGTCCGGGGGCGCAACCACGAGCTGGCGGTGGCGGGTTACCTCCAGCGGTACGCGCTGAAGAACGACACCATCGGCTTCGTCGGCCCGGTCGGCTGGGCCCGGTGGACGGACGGCGGCGCGCCGCTCGCGTCGCGCGTCGGCCCGGACTTCCTGTCCCGGCGCACGGTCTACTTCGAGATCTGGGCGGTGGACGCCGTCGCCCGGGCCCTCTCGGACGACCCGCGCGTCCGCCCGTGGCTGGCGCCGCGCCGGTTCGCCGCGCACCACCTCGCGGGCGCCACGCTCCTCGCGCCCGGCCGTCCGCCCGTGCACCTCACGGAGGCCGAGGCGGAGTTGCTCGCACTCGTCGACGGGGTCCGCTCGCTCCCCGAGCTCGCGGACGAGCTGGCGTGGTCCGAGTTCCCCGAACTGGGCGATCCGGCCGCCCTCCTGGCCACCGTCGAGGACCTCGTCGCCCGCCAGCTGCTCCGGCACGACGTCGTCGGCGCGATCGAGGCCCACCCCGAGCGCTCGCTCGTCGCCCGTCTGGAGCGGATCGCCGACCCGGAGGCCAGGGCGTACGCGCTGGGCGTCGCGGCCCGGTTCACCGCCGCCCGGGACGCGGTCTCGGCCGCGGCGGGCGACGACGCCGCGCTGGAGGCCGCGATGGCCGCCCTCGGCGCGTGCTTCGAGGAGATCACGGGCGTCGCCGGCGAGCGCCGCGCGGGCCAGACGTACGCCGGGCGGACGCTCGTCTACGAGGACACCGTCCGCGACGTCCGGGTCGACCTCGGCCCCGTCCTGCGCGACGCCCTGGCCGGGCCGCTCGCGCTGCTGCTGGACAGCGGGCGGTGGCTGGTCGCGGAGGTGGGCCAGGAGTTCGACCGCTACCTGACCGACATCTACGAGCGCAGGGTCGCGCAGCACGGCGACCCTGAGGTGCCGCTGGCGGCGATCCTGAGCCTGGCGACGCCGCAGCTGTACTTCAACATCCGCGGCCTGTCGAAGCCGGCCCGCCGCGCGGTCGACGAGTTCCAGCGCCGCTGGGCGGACGTGCTGCGGCTGCCCCCGGACGCGAAGCGCGTCGAGCTGCGCAGCGAGGACATCGCCGGGCGGGTGGCCGAGCTGTTCCCCGCGCGCCCGCTGCCGTGGCCGACGGCGGTGCACCACTCGCCGGACTTCATGCTGGCCGCCGCGGACGAGGAGGCGGTCGGGCGCGGGGAGTTCCTGCTCGTGCTCGGCGAACTGCACCTGTCGTTCAACACGATGGAGAGCCGGGTCTTCGTCGAGCAGCACGACGACCCGCCGTCGATGCTGGCGGCGGCCGAGGCGGACATGCGCGGGAGCCGGATCTACGGGATCATGAACCGGGACGTGCCGGGCGTGAGTTCGCGGGTGTCGCCGCCGTCGGCGCTGCTGTCGCCCGAGTACACGTACTGGACGATGCACCCCGAGGCCGTGACCCCGCCGGGCCCGATCATGCCGGCCGCCGCGCTGTTCGTGCGCCGGGAGAGCGAGCGGCTCATCGTCCGCTCGCGCGCCGGGTCGTTCGCGGCGCCGCTGGCGCACGTGGTGGGCGAGCCGCTCGCGGCGGCGGCGATCAACGCGTTCAAGCCGGTCGCCAAGGCGCGCCACAACCCGCGCATCACCGTCGACCGCATGGTGGTGGCCCGGGAGTCGTGGAGCTTCCCGGCGGGCGAGCTCGCCTGGGCCGCGGTGAAGTCCGAGCCCGAGCGCTTCCGGGCCGCCCGCCGCTGGCGGCTCGAACAGGGCCTGCCCGAGCGGGCGTTCTACAAGGTCCCGGTGGAGGACAAGCCCGCGTTCGTCGACTTCACCAGCCTGGTGCTGGTGAACATCCTGGCCAAGGCGGTGCGCCGCTCGGTGGAGGAGGAGAACGGCTCCGTCACGCTCACCGAGATGCTGCCGGACGCGGACGGGCTGTGGCTCCGGGACGCGGAGGGGGCGCGGTACACCTCGGAGTTCCGCATCCTCGCCGTCGACGCAGCCGCGCGCGATCTGTAGCCGGCGGGGTGTCCATCCGGGCCGCCCCCGTTCGTCGAGGGGGTGGCCCGCCCGGACGGGCACCCGTACCACGCACAAGAGACCCGAGGAGCACCACATGATCAAGGCCCTGAACGAGATCGAGGTCATCACCCTCTTCGTGGAGGACCTCGCCGCCACGAAGAAGTTCTACCTCGACGTCTTCGGCCTGGAGGTGGTCTACGAGGACGGCGAGTCCGCCGCCCTGAAGATGCGCAACCTGATGATCAACCTGCTGGAGGTCGGCGAGGCGCACGGCCTGGTCGCGCCGGCCCCGGTCGGCGGCCCGGAGACCGGCGCCCGCGCGCTGCTCACGATCAACGTCACCGACGCCGAGGCCGTCTGCGCCGAGCTGGCCGAGCACGGCGTGGACCTCCTCAACGGGCCGGTGGACCAGCCGTGGGGCCGGCGGACGGCGACCTTCGCCGACCCGGCCGGGAACGTCTGGGAGATCGCCCAGGAGCTGTCCCCGGCGGCGTAGCGCCTCAACGCCGCGCCCCAACGCCGCAGTCCAGCAGCCGACTTCTCAGATCACCGGAGAGGACCCAGTAGATGTCGAAAGTCGTCGAGCTCATCGTCCCCAACAGTGCCGAGTACCACCTGCGCAACCCCGCCCTGAACCTCACCGGTGAGGAGCGCGAGCGGGTGGTGCGCTTCAGCGGCACGTACGAGTGCGAGCACTCGGTCTTCTGGAGCCCCAACCCCCGGGTCCTGGTGCTCCCGCTCGGCTGGAACCGGCAGTGGTTCGACGACATCCACCGGACGCTGGGCCTGGACCCGGCGCCGGTGGTGTCGCCGGCCAGGCGCACCGGGCTGCTGGTGGAGGACTTCCTCAAGGACGGCGACGCGCAGGCGCGGCTGCGCGGGCTGCTGGAGCCGTACGACGCGGTGAAGCTCCAGATCGTCGGTCCGACCGACGAGACGTACCTGCTGGCGGCGCTGGTGCGCGGCTGGGGCAAGTCCGTGGAGCTGGACCACGTCGGCGAGGACTCCTACTGGGCGAGCCTCTACCTGGACTCCAAGATCAGCCCACTGGACCTGGCCCGCGAGCTTCCGGGCATCAATGTCGCCCCGGGCATGGTCGCGGGCAACTGGGTCGAGCTGCGCGGCGGCCTCAAGGCGATGACGGCCCGGTACGGCAAGGTGATCGCCCGGACGCTCTTCGGCGTGGCCGGCGACGGCTCCGGCGTCGTCCGCGACGAGCCGGGCGCCGTCGAGGAGTTCCTGGACAACGCGGGCCGGGACTCGTTCTTCGCCTTCCCGATCCTGATCCAGCGCTTCCAGGAGCACGCCGAGGGCGTCGGCTGCCCGGCCGCGGACATCCTGATCGGCGAGGACGGCGTCGAGGACGTCGTGTGGTGCGCGCTGACGGTCGAGCACGGCTACTCCTTCCGCAGCGTGGACGTCGGCGTCGGCGCGCTGCCGCCGGAGTGGGGCGAGCGGCTCACCCAGGCCGCGCACGAGGTCGGCGCGGCCGCGCACAAGCTGGGCTACCGCGGCTGGATGTGCATCGACTGCGTGGCCGGGGACGACGACCGGCTGTACATCACCGAGATCAACGCCCGGCGCAGCGGCTCGCTGCACGCGGGCGGCCTGCTGCGGCTGTGGGGCGCGGAGAAGGAGCTGACGCTCTCCGCGCACTTCATGCTGCAGGTCGCCGAGGGCACGACGTACGAGGACCACATCCGGCCGGTGTTCGAGAAGCTCTGGGCGGACGGGGTGCGGGCGTACCCGACGAGCGTGCGGGCGCTGCCCTGGCCGGACCCGATCGTCGCGGTCATCGCGGCGGCGCCGACGGCGGCGGAGGCCCAGGCGATCGTCGCCGGGATCAAGGAGGGGATCGACGCGCGGACGGCCGCGGCCGGCCTGACCGCCGCCGCCGACTCCGCCTACGGGCCGGGCAGAGCGTGAGACCGCGGGCGGGTCGCCCGCCGTACAGGGGGAGATTCTCGTGAGGCTCGGTCGTGAGGTGCACCTGGGGTCCCGGCCCGCGGGTCGCTTCCCGCGGGCCGGGGACACCAGGGTGGTCGAGGTCCCGGTCCCGGAACCGGGCCCCGGCCAGGTCGTCGTCCGCAACCTGTTCATGTCGGTCGATCCCGGGCTGGTCCTGCGGATGAACGACCTGAGCACGCTCGACATCCCCGACTTCGCGGTCGGGGCGCCGATGTGGTGCGACGCGATCGGCGAGGTGGTCGACACCGCCGACGAACGGCTGAGCCCCGGGGACATCGTCTGGCACCGGTTCGGCTTCCGCGACTACGCGGTCGCGGAGGCCGGCGAGTTCCGCCGGGTCGACCCGGACGCCTACCCCTCGCTCACCCACCACCTGTGCTTCGGGCTGACGGCCTACGTCGGCACCGAGGTGGCGCAGATCCGGCCGGGCGACACGTTCTTCGTGTCCAGCGCGGCCGGTGGGGTGGGCAGCATGGCGGGCCAGCTGGCCCGGCTGCGAGGGGCGACCCGGGTGATCGGCTCGGCGGGCACGCCGGAGAAGGTCCGCTACCTCAGGGAGAGCCTCGGCTTCGACGACGCCTTCGACTACCACGAGGGCGTGCGGCCGCGGCTGCCGGAGCTGGACGTGTACTACGACAACGTCGGCGGCGCCCACCTGGAGGCGGCGATCGACGCGATGCGCCCGCGCGGGCGGATCGTCATGGGCGGGCGCAACGAGGAGATCCGCACCGGATCCGCGGAGGGCCCGCGCAACATGATGGCCGTGATCGGCAAGCGGCTCGAACTCCTCGGCTACTACACCTTCGACCACCCCGAGCTGTTCCCGGTCTTCGACGAGCGCTTCCCGAAGTGGGTGCGCTCGGGGGAGATCGTCGTCGCCGAGACGGTCGTCGACGGCCTGGAGAACGGCGTGAGCGCCGCCGTCAACCTGATGCACGGCGCGTACGTCGGGAAGGTCGTGCTCCGCATCTGACGGGACGGGCGGCCCGCCGGACGGACGCGGTCCGTCCATCCGGCGGGGCCCGGTTCGTCGCAGTGGCAGCAACGGCCAAGGGGGTGGCGGCCGAGACACCCCACCGGAGACACGGAGGAGCGATGGCGAAGGTTCTGGAACGCGGCGCCGGGGAGCGTACGCGGTGAGCGCCCCGCAGACCGGGGGCGCGGAGGGCACGGCGGCCCGCCTGGTGCGCGAGCGGCTGGAGATCTCGGCGCTGACCCGCCGTGCGGGCGCCGGGCTGATCGCCCTCGACGTGCTCGTCAACGTGCTGCTGGGCGCGCTGCCGGTGGTGTTCGTGGTCGCGACGGCGGTATTGCTCGGCAAGGTGCCGGCGGCGATGGCCGGCGGCCTGGACTCCCCCGCGTGGGACTCGCTGCTCGGCGCGTTCTTCGTGGCCGCGGCGGCCTTCATCGGGCAGCAGGTCGTCGCACCCGTCCGCGAGTCGGTCGGCGAGCTGGTGGCCCGGCGGATCGACGGCGAGGTGATCGACGACGTGATCGCCGCCGCCACCGGCACGACGAGCGTGGGCCCGCTGGAGGACCCGCAGGTCGTGGAGGACCTGCGCACCGCCGCCCGCGAGCTGGAGACCTGGGTGCAGAGCCCGGGCCAGGCCTGCGCCGGCCAGCTCGCGCTGATCGGCCGCTACACCCAACTCGCCGGCTACGCCGGGGTGGTGGGCGCCGTCTTCTCCTGGCTCGCCGCGGCCGGGCTGGTCGTCGCCGTGCTGCTGTTCCGCTACGGGCTGCGCGGCGGGCTGCGCAAGTACGCCGACGTCCGCTTCGAACTCGACGGCGCCGAGCTGAAGAACGACTACCTGCGCGAGCTCGCGATCGCCTCGGGCGCCGCCAAGGAGATCCGCGTCTTCGGCCTGAACGGCTGGCTGCGCGGCTTCTGGGGCTCCTCCTACCGGGAGTGGCTGGTGCCGCTGTGGGCCGCCCGGCGCCGCATCTACCTGTGGCCGTTCGTCTGGTTCACCGCCTGGGGCATGGCGGTGACCGCGACCGTGATGGCCCTCGTGGGGCGCGGCGCGGCCGGTCCCGGCGCCGACCTCACCCTCACCGACTTCGCCCTGGTCGTCACGGCGGCGCTCAGCGCGCTCACCCTCGGCGAGTTCTACCGCGAGTCCGACCTGCCGACGGCCGTCGGCATGCACGCCTACGGCGCCACCAAGAGCTTCCTGGGCCGCCTCGCGGCGGAGGAGCCCGCCCGGGCCGCGGCCGTCGAGGTGCCGGAGCCCGCGCACACCATCACCTTCGAGGACGTCTCCTTCCACTACCCCGGCGAGGACCGGGTGATCCTCGACGGCCTGGACCTCACGCTCACCGTCGGGCGGTGCACCGCGCTCGTCGGCCTCAACGGCGCCGGCAAGACGACGCTCGTCAAGCTCCTCGCCCGCCTCTACGAGCCCACGTCCGGGACCATCAAGCTGGACGGCGTCGACATCCGCAGCTACCCCGTCGAGGCCTGGCGGGCCAAACTCGGCGTCATCTTCCAGGACTTCGCCCGCTACGAGGTCTCCGCCGCCGACAACGTCGCCTTCGGGTCCGTCGCGCACCGCGACGACCGCGCCGGTGTGGAGGCCGTCATCGACGCCGTCGGCCTGCGCGAGGCCCTCGACGGGCTGCCGCGCGGCCTCGACACCCCGCTCGCCCGCCACCTCGACGGCGGCGGCGACCTCTCCGGCGGGCAGTGGCAGCGCGTCGCCCTCGCCCGCGCCCTGTTCGCGCTACGGCACGGCTCGCCGGTCCTGGTCCTCGACGAGCCCACCGCGAGCCTGGACGTCCGCGCCGAGGCCGGGTTCTTCCGGGAGTTCACCGAACTCTCCCGCGGGGCCACCACGCTGCTGATCTCGCACCGCTTCTCCACCGTCCGCCAGGCCGACCACATCGTCGTGCTGGAGGGCGGCCGGGTCGCCGAGCAGGGAAGCCACGACGAACTCCTCGCCGCCGAGGGCCGCTACGCCCGGCTCTTCCGCCTCCAGGCCGACCGCTTCACCGACGCGGACACCTCCGATGCGGACACCTCCGACGCGGACACCTCCGGGGAAGTCACCTCCGACGACGAGACCACCGAGAGCACCGAAGCAGCCGGGAGCGCACGATGAAGGAGACCCTGTCCGGCACCTGGCGGCTGCTCTCGATCGCCTGGAAGGTCGACTGGCGCAAGACCGTCACCGCGACCGTGCTGATGATGGCCGGCGCCGTCGCCGCCCCCCTGCTCGCCGCCTTCCTCGGCCTCATGACCGACGCCGTCGTCCAGGGCCACGGCGGCACCGCGGGCGGGTACGGGATCGTCGTCGCGATCCTCGCCGTTGTCACGCTGTCCTTCGGCAACTTCGCCCACGTCGCCTACTTCGAACTCGCCGAACTCGCCGAACAGCACTTCGTCGAGGACCTGATCACCCTCTCCAACGGCTCCGAGGGCATCGAGCACCACGAACGCTCCGACTACGCCGACCTCGTGACCGTCCTCCAGCCCGAGAGCCGGCGCTTCCCGAACGCCTTCCAGGCCCTGTTCAGCCTGTTCGGGCTGATCCTCGCCGTGGTCTTCACCGCCGTCCTGCTCGCCCGGCTCAACCCGCTGCTCCTGCTGCTGCCGCTGGCCGCCGTCCCGCCGCTGATCGCCGGCCGCAAGGCCGAGGCCGTCACCGACCGCGCCAGGACCGCCACCGCCGAGCCCACCCGCATCGCGCTCAACCTCTTCCGGCTCTCCGCCAACGCCCGCTTCGCCGGCGAGCTGCGGGTCTTCCGGATGAGCGACGAACTGCGCCGCCGCCACGCCGAACTGTGGGACACCACCAGCCGCGGCCTGTGGCGCGCCAACACCCGCGCCGCCGCCGTCCGCGCCGGCGGGCAGACCGTCTTCGGCCTCGCCTACATGGGCGCCATGATCCTGGTGATCCGCGAGGCGATCTCCGGGCGCCACGGCGTCGGCGACGTCGTCCTCGTCATCTCGCTCGCCACCCAGGTCAACCGGCAGGTCGCCTCGGCCGTCAACCTCCTCGGCGACCTCCAGCGGATGACCGGCACCCTGCGCCGCATGGACACGATGCGCGACGTCGTCACCCGGGCCGACGCCCCCGCCGCACGGCAGGCACCCCCGGAGCGCTTCACCCGCGGCATCCGGCTGGACGACGTCGACTTCGCCTACCCCGGCACCGACGCCCCGGCCCTGTCCGGCGTCTCGCTCGCCCTGCCGGCCGGCTCCACCGTCGCCGTCATCGGCGAGAACGGCGCCGGCAAGAGCACCCTCGTCAAACTCCTGTGCGGCCTCTACCGCCCCACCCGCGGCCGCATCCTGCTCGACGGCACCGACCTGCGCGACCTGCCCACCGAGCAGTGGCGCGAGCGGATCGCCGCCGGCTTCCAGGACTTCGTCCGCTTCGAGCTGCCCGCCCGCCACACCGTCGGCGTCGGCGACCTGCCCCGGCTCGACGACGACGCGGCCGTCCGCGAGGCCCTCGAAAAGGCCCACGCCACCGACGTCGTCGGCCAGCTGTCCGACGGCCTCGACACCCAGCTCGGCACCAGCTGGACCGAGGGCGCCGAACTCTCCGGCGGCCAGTGGCAGAAGCTCGCCCTCGGCCGGGCCCTGATGCGCGAGGCCCCGCTGCTCCTCGTCCTGGACGAACCCACCTCCGCGCTCGACCCCGAGGCCGAGCACCACCTCTTCGAGCGCTACGCGACCCAGGCCCGCACCCTCGGCGCGTCCACCGGCGCGATCACGCTGCTCGTCTCGCACCGGTTCTCCACCGTGCGCATGGCGGACCTGATCGTCGTCGTCCGCGACGGCCGCGTCGTCGAGACCGGCGACCACGCCACCCTCATGAAGGCCGACGGCCTGTACGCGGAACTCTTCGAACTCCAGGCGCTCGCCTACAAGTAGCCGATCGCGAACGAGCCGGCGCGCCTGGCGACCTCTCCCACACACCCGTTCCCAGGAGGAACCCCTTGCGAAGATGGACCGCCCTGTTCACCACCCTCTTGACGGCGATAGCCCTCGCGGGCGCGGCCACGCCCGCGAGCGCCGACGACGGCGACTCTCCCGACCTCGCCCTCACCAGGGGCGTCACGACCAACGGCATCATGACCCACGTCCGCGCCCTCCAGCGCATCGCCGACCACAACGACGGCCTGCGCGCCTCCGGCACCGACGGGTACGACGCCGCCGCCGACTACGTGGAGCGCACCCTGCGCCACTCCGGCTACGACGTCCAGGAGCAGCAGTTCACCATCCCGTACTACCGGGAACTGAGCCCCGCCGCACTCACCGAAGTCTCTCCCAACGCCGTCACCATCAAGGCCGACACGTTCGTCTACTCGGGCAGCGCGGACGTGACGGGCACCGTGGTACCGACGACCAACGTGGTCGTCCCGCCGACGCCCCAGCCGAGTTCGGCCTCCGGCTGCGCCCCCGGGGACTTCCCCCCGGTGCCGGCCGGGGCCGTCCGGATCGCACTGATCCAGCGCGGCGGCTGCGGCTTCGCGCCGAAGACGGCCAACGCGCAGGCGGCCGGCTACAAGGCCGTGATGATGTTCAACGAGGGCCAGCCGGGCCGTGACGGCGCGCTGACCGGAACGATCGGCGGGCCCACGGGCATCCCGGTGGTCGGCCTCGACTACGCCGGCGGCCTCGCCCTCTACCAGGCGGCCACGTCGAGCACCGGCGCGACCGTCCACCTCGTGACGAACACCGAGCAGAATCCCAACGCCGAGACCCGCAACATCATCGCGGAGACGCGCGGCGGCGACCCGAACCACGTCGTGCTCGTGCACGCCGAGCTCGACGCCCTGCCCAGCGGCCCCGGGATCAACGAGAACGGCACCGGCGTGGCGACGGCCCTGGAGATCGCGCGGCAGCTCGCGCGCCTGCACGTGCCGCCGCACTACAAGGTCCGGTTCGCGTTCTTCGGCGCCGAGGAGACCCGCGCCTTCCGCGACGCCACCGGCGCAGTCGGGCTCCAGGGCTCGCTCCACTACGTCGACACGATCGGCCCGGCCGAGGTGGCCAAGATCTTCGCCGCCGTTCACCTGGACTCGATCGGCTCGCCGAACTACACCCGCTACGTCTTCGACGGCAGCGGACCCGCCGGGTCGGACAAGATCACGAAGCTGTTCACCGACGCGTTCGCCGCGCGCGGCCTGGCCACCGATCCGCACCCGCCCACCACGTTCGACGGCGACTCCGACTACGGGCCGCTGATGAACGCGGGCGTCCCGACCAGCGGCCTGTTCGGCGGCGCGGCCGAGGTCAAGACCCCGGACCAGGCCAAGAAGTACGGCGGCACCGCGGGCCAGGAGAACGACCCGTGCTTCCACCAGGCCTGCGACACGATCAAGAACGTCAACCGCACCGCGGTCGGCGACTTCGGCGCCGCGGCCTGGACGGTGGTGCGCGAGCTCGCCGCCAAGGGCCTGAGCTGAGAAGTGTCCCGCGCTGTCCGGCCACGTGATTGTCCAGAACCGCTCCCCCTGTTCGTCGTGGGAGTGCGGTGACGGACGGTCCGTTCCGGCCGCCCGGTGCGATCACCGGGCGGCCGGTGCCGGTCCCGCCCTAGAATTCGGTTGCCGCGCGTCCGTCAACTGAGAGTTGGGGTTATGAAGTTCATGCTCTTCGTCTGCGTCGACAAGGCCGCCTACGAGGGCGAGCCGCAGAAGCCGGTCGAGCCCGACGAGCCGATGCCCTGGGCCGACGAGCTCGACGCGGCCGGCATCCGCCTGCACGGTGACGAGCTGAGCCCCTACCACGCCGCCACCACCGTCCGCCTGCGCGGCGGCGAGGTCGTGCTCGGCGACGGCCCGTTCGCGGAGACCAAGGAGGTCATCGCGGGCTACGACATCATCGACTGCGCCGACCTCGAAGAGGCCGTCAAGATCGCCGCCCGCCATCCCGTGGCCGAGTACGGCGTGATCGAGATCCGCCCCTTCCGCGGCTGAGCGTGAACGTCGAGTCCGCCGTCGCGACCACCTTCCGGGCCGAATGGGCCCGGGTGGTCGCGACGCTGATCCGCACCACCGGCGACTGGGACCTCGCCGAGGAGTGCGCCCAGGAGGCCTTCGCCCAGGCGCTCGCCCGCTGGCCGCAGGACGGCGTGCCCGCCCGCCCCGGCGCCTGGATCGTCACCACCGCGCGCAACCGCGCCATCGACCGGCTGCGCCGCCGCAAGGTCGAGGCCGTCAAGCTCCAGCAGATCGCCTTCGACCTGCGCCACGACGAGGAACGGGCCCCCGCCGAGCCCAACGACATCACCGACGACCGCCTGCGGCTCATGTTCACCTGCTGCCACCCGGCGCTGCCGCTCGTCTCCCGCGTCGCCCTCACCCTGCGCACCCTCGCCGGCCTCACCACCGCCGAGATCGCCCGCGCCTGCCTGGTCTCCGAACAGACCATGGCCAAACGCCTCGTGCGCGGCAAGGAGAAGATCCGCCACTCCGGCATCCCCTACCAGGTGCCCGGCAAGGAACTCCTCCCGCAGCGGCTGCCCGGCGTCCTCGCCGTGCTCTACCTGCTCTTCAACGAGGGCTACGCCGCCTCCACCGGCGCCGACCTGCTCCGACCGGACCTGTGCGGCGAGGCGATCCGGCTCGTCCGCCTCCTCGCCCGCCTGATGCCCGACCAGCCCGAGGTGCTCGGCCTCGGCGCGCTCATGCTGCTCCACCACGCCCGCCGGGACGCCCGGGTGAACCCCGACGGCGAGCTCGTGCCCCTCGCCGACCAGGACCGCTCGCGCTGGCACCGCGCGGAGATCGACGAGGGCGTCGCCCTGCTGGAGTCGGCCCTGGACCTCGGCGAGGTCGGCCACTACCAGCTCCAGGCCACCATCGCCGCCTGCCACGCGACCGCCCCCTCCGAGGCGGACACCGACTGGTCCGCGATCGCCCACCTCTACGCCCGCCTCGCGGGCCTCGCCGCGTCCCCCGTCGTCGAGCTCAACCGCGCGGTGGCCGTCGCGATGGCCGAGGGCCCGGCGGCCGGCCTGGCCCTGGTCGACGAGCTCGCCGCCGGCCGCGAACTCAGCGGCTACCACCTGCTGCCGGCCGTCCGCGCCGACCTCCTGCGCCGCCTCGAACGCTGGGACGAGGCCGCCCACGCCTACCGCCTCGCCCTCGACCTGGCCACCACCGACACCGAGCGCAAGTACCTGGCCCGCCGCATCGAGGAGGTCGCCGCCTGCACGGGCTGACGTCACGGTCCGGCGAGGCGGCCGCCAAGCCGGCGCGTCGCGGTCACGGTGCGGCGAGGCGGCCGCCGCCTGCGCCGGCTGCGGTCACGGTGTGGCGAGGTGGCCGTCCAGCCTGGTCAGCGCGTCCCGCAGCGCCGCCCTCGTCGTGATGCCCAGCTTGGGGAACGCGCGGTAGAGGTGCGCGCCGACGGTGCGGGGTGACAGCCGCATCTGCTCGCCGATCTCCTTGTTCGTCAGGCCCCCGGCGGCCAGGTCCGCCACTCGGCGCTCCTGCCACGTGAGCGCCACCGTCGCGGCGGGCACGGCCGGCGGCCGGGGGACGGCCCCGGCCGCCCGCAGTTCGGCCTGCGCCCGCGCGGCCCAGCCGCCGGCGCCGAGCCGGTCGAGCGCTTCGGCCGCCGGGGCGAGGAACTCGCGGGCCGCCGCGCCGCCCTGGGTGCGGCGCACCCGGATCCCGTGGGCCAGCCGGATCCGGGCCAGCTCGAACGGGAACCGCTCGGCGGCCGGGTGGGCGGCGGCGCGCGCGTACATCGCGGCCGCCTCCCCGTCGTCGTCGGCCGTCATCGCCAGGGCGCCGTAGGTGATCAGCGCCAGGCGCGGCGAGATCCCGGGCAGGCCGGCGTCCCGCGCGGCGAGGGCGTGGTCGCGGGCCTGCTCGGCGCGCCCGGTGTGCAGGGCCGCCTCGACGAGGTCGAGCAGGGTCCGCGACGCCTGGTAGGCGTAGGGCCGGAACGCCCCGGGGGCCGTGATGCCGATCGCGTAGAGGAACGCGGTCTCGAAGTCGCCGGCGCTCAGCGCGGTGGTCGCGCCGACGGAGTCGGCGATCTGGGTGAGGAACCCGACGCCGCGCGGTCGGGCCCACGCGTCGACGGCGGCCTGCAGGTCCCGCGCCTCGTCCGCCCGACCGCGCACGGCGGCCAGCTGGGCCAGGTAGGCGCGCGTCTGGTGGGCGAACAGTCCGTGGCCGCGCTCGACCGCGAGGGCCAGCGCCCGGCGCCCGGTGCGCTCGGCCGCCTCCCAGTGACCGACCGCCAGCTGGTCGAGCATGATCAGGTGCAGCATGACGATGCCGCTGGACGTGGCGCCGGTCTCCAGCTCACGGTCCACCACGCGCTCCAGGTGGGGGCGCAGCGGCGTCAGGAGGTCGAGGTGGTAGGCCGACACGGCCAGCCGCGTGACGTCCCAGGGGTCCTGGTCGGCCAGGCCGGCCGCGGCCCGTTCGATCGGTCCGGCCCAGCCCGCGCCGTGGCGGACGACGTCGCTCCAGGTGCTGCCGTACATCCGGGCGCGCTCGGTGGCGAGGTCGCCGAGGGAGGCGAGCACCGCGTGGGTGCGCTCCCAGGCGGCGTGGCCGCCGGCGTACTGGCTGACCGCGAGCAGGAGGCTGACCAGGCGGTGGAGCACCTCGTCGTCGGGCCGGCCCGGCGTCTCGTCGCGCAGCTTCTTCACCGCGGCCAGGACCTGACGGTGGGTGGAGCGCACGTCGCCGTCCTGGTAGAGCGCCAGGTAGGCGTTGGCGAGGACGGCGGCCGGGTTCTCGTCCGGCCCGCCGGCCGATGCGGCGAGGGCGAGGCTGCGGGCCTGGCCGAGCCGGTCGGCCTGCCCGGCGACGAACGCCGCGTCGCCGAGCCGCCGGGAGCGGTCGGCGCCGTGCTCACTCAGCTCGGCGGCGCGGGTCAGCCAGGACACCGCCATGAGCGCGCCGCCGCGCCGGGTCGCCGAGCGGGCCGCGGTCTCCAGGGCGGCGGCGACGTCCTCGTCGGGGTCGACGGTGGCCGCGGCCAGGTGCGTGGCGCACCGCTCCACGTTCTCCCGGTGGACGTGCGCCAGCACCCGGTGGGCGGCGCGGCGCTGGTCGGGGGTGGACAGCTGCACGATGCTCGACCGGACGAGGGGGTGGCGGAAGGCTGGTTCGCCGGTGGCCGGTTCGACGACCAGCAGGCCGCACGCGAGCGCCTCGTCGACGCCGCGCATGCGGTAGCGCGCGGCCGGGGTGGGGCCGTCGCCCGCCCTGGCCGTCGCGCCGTCGAGGGCACCCGTCAGCAGCTCGGCCCGGACGGAGTCGCCGAGGCGCGCGATGCGGGCGGCGTAGACGTCCTGGATCCGCCGGGGCAGCGGCACGGCGTGCAGGCCGAGCAGGTCCTCCGGCACGCCGGCGGCGGGGGCCGCCGCGCGGGCGGCCAGGTGGGCGGGCAGCTCCAGCAGGGCCAGCGGGTTGCCGCGGGCCTGGTCCAGCACGAGGCCGCGCAGCCGCGCGTCCAGCTCCGGGTGGTGGCGGGCCAGCAGGCACGCGGCGTCGTCGGCGGCGAGCGCGGTGACGGGCGCCTCGGGCAGCGCGGCCGTGTCGAAGCGGGAGGCGGTGTCGCTGCGGACGGCCACCAGGAGCTTCACGCCGGGGCTGCCGCTCAGCCGGCGGCCGACGAACCCGCACACGTCGGCGCTGGCGTCGTCCAGCCACTGGCCGTCGTCGAGGACCAGCAGCACCGGTCTGCGCGAGGCCGCCGCCGACAGCAGGTTGAGCACCGCGATGCCGAGGGCCATGACCGAGGGCGGCGGGCCGTCCATCCCGCCGAACGCGGCGTCGAGCGCCGTCCGCGCGGCGGCGTCCAGCCGTGTGCCGGCCGGCCGTCCGGCGCCAGGGAGCAGCGGGTAGAGCAGCTGGTGCAGTCCGGCGTACGGCAGTTCGGCCTCCGCCTCGACCCCGGTGGCGCGGACCACCAGCTGACCGTCCCCGGCGGCGAGCCGCCCCGCCAGGTCGAGCAGCGCGCTCTTGCCGACGCCCGCCTCGCCCCTGAGCAGCAGCGCCCGCCCATCGGTGGCCCGCACGAACGCGGCCAGCCGGGCCCGCTCGCCGTCCCGACCGACCATCACCATGCCCGGTTCCACGCCCGGTTCCCTCCCCAACCCCCCGTGGTCGTTGCCCGCAGCCGTATTCAACTGGACGGTTAGTTGATTACATTAGTGCCGAGGTGGACCTGTCAAGTAACCGGTTAGTTAGGAGCAGGGTGCATGGAGCGCGACGCGGAGGCGACCAAGCGCAGACTCATCGCGGCCGGCCGGGCCGAGTTCGCCGCGTACGGGCTGCACGGCGCCCGCGTCGACCGCATCGCCGCGGCCGCGCAGAGCAACAAGGCGCAGATCTACCACTACTTCGGGAACAAGTCCGGGCTGTTCGACGCCGTCTGGAGCGAGCTGGTCGAACTGATCGTGGTGGGCGTGCCCCTCGACGTGGACGACCTCCCCGGGTTCGCGGCCGGGCTGAGCGACCTCTACGAGGAGCACCCGGACATGCCCCGGATCATCACCTGGCAGCGCCTCGAACACGGGGACGCGCTCAACGACCTCGGGGTCGCCGAGGTCCGCGCCAGGAGCGCGGCCATCGCCGACGCCCAGGCCAGGGGCCTGGTCTCGACCCGCTTCGAGCCGCAGGTGCTGTTCGCCCTGCTCGTCCACCTCGCGATGCTGTGGGCGGCGGCCAACCCCGAGGTGCTCACGGTCATCGACCTGGCCGGCCGCGAGCAGCGCCGGGAGATGGTCCGCCGCATCGCCACCGCGATGGTGGAGTAGCGGCTCCGCGGCCGCGCGCAAAAACACCGAGACGGTCCGCCGACTTTCCGTCAGCGGACCGTCCTGTTCGGGTGTGGCTAGCCCGCGTGGATCGGGGTGTTCTGGTACCCGGCGACGCGCCACTCCCCGCCGGACTGGCGGGACAGCATCCACGTCGCACGGATCGCACGCTCGCGGGCGACCTCCGTCTCCCCCGGGGCGAGGACGCCGCCCTGGGTGACGACGAGGGCGAAGTCGGGCCCGTGGAACTTGGCGGCCAGCGGGTCGCCGGTCACCCGGGTGCCCTTGAACGGGCCCGCGTAGGCCTGGGCCATGAACGTGCGGATGGCCTCGCGGCCCTGCAGGAAGACGTCCCCGGCGAGGATCAGGTGGGCGTCCTCGGTGAAGAGGTCGGCGAAGGCGTCGTGGTCGTGTCCGGCCCACGCGGCGACGATGCGCTGCGGGACCTCGACGGCGGCGGCCTGGTCGGAGGTGAGCTCGGGCATATCGGTTCTCCTCGTCGTGGGTGTGGGGCTCTACCGCTTGGCGAACTGCCCGGGGGTGCGGCCGGACCCGGCCGGGCCGCGGTAGGCCTGGGCGATCTCCAGCCACGCCTGCGCGTCGGCGCCGGTGGCGGTCACCGCCAGGTCGTCGGGGTGGCGGCGGCGGGTGACCAGCAGGCAGAAGTCCTCGGCGGGCCCGCTCACCCGGTCCGTCGCGTCGACCGGGCCGTACGCCCAGAGCGCGCCGGAGGGCGCCGTGATCTCGAACCGGAACTCCTTCTCCGGCGTCGGCAGCTTCCGCGCCTGGTAGCCGAAGTCCCAGACCCGGACGGCGAATTCGACCAGCGGCCGGAGCCGGTCCGTGCGCGGGCGGTCCACGCCGAGCGCGTCCGCGATGTCCTGCCCGTGCCCGAACAGCTCCATCATCCCGGCCGCCGCCAGCACCGGGGCCGGGATCGGCCGCACCAGCCACGGCACCAGCTCGCCGGCCGGCACCTCCGCCAACGCCTTCTCCGCCACCGCCCGTTCGGCCTGCCACAGCGCGTACAGCCGGTCCGGCGGCTCCGCCAGGTAGGGCAGCAGCGCGGTCTGCACCGCCCCGTCGAAGTCCCCGCCGATCCGCGACACGATCGCCCGGAACGCGTCCGGCGCCGCGGCCGCGGTCCCGGCCATCTTGAAGGTCGCCGCCAGGTGGGCCACCTGGTGGGCGATCGTCCACCCGGGCGCCGGCGTCGGCAGCCCCCACTGCTCCTCGTCCAGGTCCGCGACGAGTCGGTCGATCTCGCCGCCCTCGGCGCCCAGCGCCGCGATCACGTCCTGCGGGTCCGCCATCCTGTGTCCGTCCGTCCTGGTCTCGTCACCGGGGCGCCGGCCATCCGACGAACCGCCGGAGCCGCGCCGCACCGACCGTGCGATCAACGAACTTCAGTATGTCCCCGCCGAGTTGCCCCGCCTTCTCCGATCGTGCGGTGCCCACCGGCAGCCGCACGACCGCCATCGTGGAGCATGTGTGACGACTGATCAGAAGACGAAGTAGCTCGCGCCGAACGTCGTCGCCGACCGGCCCGGGTCCACCTCGGCCGTCACCGGGCCCTGACAGTTCGCCGCCGCGTGGACCAGGACGATGGACGTGGTGTGGTTCTGGATCGAGATCGGCGACCAGGTCGCGTAGCAACCCCGCTGCGGGTTCTGGTGGGGGATGCCGTTCACCACCAGGAGGCCGGTCGCGGCCTCGGCCGGGACGGCGAGGGCGAGGGCACCGGCGGCGGCCAGCACGACAGCTCCAACTAGACGACGACGCATGGCAGTTCTCCCTTCTCCGGGCCCGCATCCGGCAGCGGTGCCCGCTGTACGGAATGCTGTCCGCCCGGGCTCGGGTACCGCAATCCCCCGGAGCGGTGGCCGTGCTGCCGGACGCCCCCGGGGAGCCCCCGCGCGCCAAGTGCGCAAGCTCGAAGACGGGTGCGAATCCAGGCATTTGGCAAGGTGGTCTACCGGCGTGGCGCAGGCCCCGCCGCACGACGGAAACCCCGCCCCTACGCATCCGCCCCACCGGGAGGACCCATGAGGACGAAAGTGGTCCAGCACCACCGGGCCCTGCTCAACCTGTTCCTGATCGTCGTCATCGGCCACTGGACGGAACACCTCGTCCAGGCCTACCAGATCTGGGGCCTCGGCCGGCCCGTTCCGAAGGCCCGGGGGGTCCTCGGGGAGTTCTACCCGTGGCTGATCACTTCGGAGTGGCTGCACTACGGCTACGCGATCGTCATGCTGATCGGACTGTTCGTCCTGCGTCCCGGTTTCGTCGGACGGGCGCGCACGTGGTGGAACATCTCCCTGGGCATCCAGTTCTGGCACCACATCGAGCACCTGCTGCTGCTCCTCCAGGCCCAGACCGGCCACTTCCTCTTCGGCCGCGCCGCACCGACGAGCATCCTCCAACTCGTCTTCCCCCGAGTCGAGTTGCACCTCTTCTACAACACGATCGTGTTCATCCCGATGGTCGTGGCGATGTACCTCCACCTGCGGCCCAGCCCGGAGGAGGCGCACGAGATGACGTGCAGCTGCCACGCCGTCGAGCACCGGCCGCTGGCCCCGACGGGCGCATGACGCTCGCGCAGCCCCTGCGGAAGACGGCCAAGCCCCGCAAGCCGCCCGCCACCCGTGCGTTCCAGCGGCGGATGGCGGCGGGCCTCGCCGTCCTGGTGGTGCTGCTCCTGGCCGTCGCCTGGCTGAGCTCCTCGAAGCCGTTCCGGCTCACCGCGGCGACGCCCGCCGACGGCGCCACCGTGGACGCCCCGCCCGCCGAGGTGGTGCTGGCGTTCAGCGACGAGCTCCGCACGAAGTCCGTCTTCGTCCGGGTGACCGCCGCCGACGGCACCGCCGTCGACAGCGGCAATCCGAGGCCGGACGGGCAGCGCGTGGTCACGCCCGTCACGATCTCCCGGCCGGGCGCCTACGTCGTCACCTACCGGCTCGCCCTCACCACGGGCAAGGAGACCTCGGGCGTCACCGGCTTCTCCGTCGGCGCCCCCGCCACCGGGCCGCAGGGCGACACCGGGACCGCGTCCGGCCACTCGCACGACATCGACGGCGTCTGGAACGCCGCGCTGCTCGTCGTCGACGCGGTCCTGCTGCCGGCCGCCGTCCTGCTGATGATCCGCCGGCCCCGGGTGCGCCGCCGCGCCCGCCCGGACCCCACCTCAGACCCCTGAGGACGACCCCTGGAGACCACACACCGATGAGCCCCCGCCGCCGCGATCCCGCCGCCCGTCCGGCCCTGCTCGACATCGCCGCCCGGCTCCTCACCGAGGAGGGTCCGAAGGCGCTGTCGGCCCGGCGGATCGCCGCCGAGGCGGGGAGTTCGACGATGGCCCTCTACACGCACTTCGGCGGAATGAACGGCCTGGTGCGCGCGACCGTCCACGAGGGGTTCGCCCGGCTGCAGCGGCACTTCGACCGGGT
Organism: Kitasatospora sp. NPDC059408; assembly: GCF_042751525.1. Taxonomy (NCBI): domain Bacteria; kingdom Bacillati; phylum Actinomycetota; class Actinomycetes; order Kitasatosporales; family Streptomycetaceae; genus Kitasatospora; species Kitasatospora sp. NPDC059408. The sequence continues at coordinate 84,451 of NZ_JBHYWI010000010.1, read as the reverse complement.
CCACCGCACGGCGGACCCGGTCGCCGACCTCGCCGTCCTCGGCTTCGCCTACCGCTGCAACGCGCTCGACAACCCTCACCTGTACGGGGTGATGTTCGGCGGGGCGCTGCTGGGCGGGTTCTCGGTCGGCGAGGAGGACCGCCGGCACGGCCGCTACACGCTGACGGGCGTGGTGGAGAGCGCCGCCCGCTGCATCGAGGCGGGCCGGTTCCGGGCGACGGACCCCGGGCTCGTCGCCCACCAGATGTGGTCCGCCGTGCACGGGCTGGTCACCCTCGAACTGGGCGGCTACCTCCTCGCCCCGTGGAACGCCGAGAGCTGTCTGCTCGCCCAGCTGACGGCGCTGATGGTCGGCGTCGGCGACAGCCCGTCGGACGCCGCGGCCTCGATGGCCTCCGCACTGCTGCGGATGCCGACCGAGGTCGCGGCGCACGACGACAACCGGTCCGCGGCCGATCCGGCCGACCTCAGCAGCTAGGACCCCGGCTGGGCGCGACTCCCCGGAGCCGACCCGGAGCGGCCCCGGAGCGGTTCACAGGCCGGTCTGGAGCTTCTCGATCCGCTCGAAGAAGAACTCGTGCTTGAGGAAGGAGACGTCGTACTCGTGGCCCGGGTAGGGCGGGACGAGTTGGGCGGCCTGGATCAGCCGCCAGCCGTCCTTGAGCGCATCGAGTCCGGTGCCGTAGGGCGGCTCCGCGCCGTCTCCCGTGGTCGGGGAGGTGCGGCCGGTGCCGTCGTACCGCGACCAGCCGACCACCTCCGAGTCCAAGGCGGAGGTGAGCAGGTACATCACCAGCAAACCCTCAGGGCCTGTCCTGTCGATCTCGGCCGTCCAGCGGTCACACTCCGATGAAGCTCACCGTTTCCGTCATGTCCGCCCGCCCGGTGCGCAGTTGCGGCACGCCCTCCTTCTCGAACCCCACTGAGACGCCGCAGAACAGCACGAGTCCGTCATCGGCTCCGACTGCCTGGCCGACAGTCTCCCGGTACACCGTCCACATCACTTGGGGGCAGCTGTGCAGCCCCTCGGCCCTCAACAACAGCATGACCGTCTGCAGGTACATCCCCGCGTCAGCCCACTGTCCGGGCCCCATCGTCCGGTCGAGGTAGCAGAACAGGACAGCCGGCGCCCCGAACGCCTCCGAGTTCAAGGTGGCGATCTTCCTGGGCCGGTCCGGGTCGTCGCGCTCGATCCCCAGCGCTTCGTACCGCTGGGCGGCGGCAGCAGCAAAGCGGTCCAGATACGGCGAGGCCAGCCCGTCCGGGTACATCGGGTACTCACGCTCGTCGCCGGGGTCCCCCACCAGTGCCCTGGCTGTCGCGGCCCGCTTGAGTTCCGCCAAGGGTTCGCCGGTCACGACGTACAGATGCCACGGCTGGAGGTTCCCGCTGGACGGAGCCCGCGTCGCTGCGGTCAGCACTCGTTCGAGTACCTCCATGGGCACGGGCTCATCGCTGAACGCCCGCACGGCCCGGCGACTGTCCACGGCCTCATACACATCCACGTCCTCGCGTCCTCTCGTTCAACCAAGCCCCTCCACCGTATTCAGCGGTCGGTACCGAGCATCGCCGGGGGTTGGGAGACGTCCCGACGATCAGTCCAGTCGTTGATAGGACTGTCGGAGACAGAGGTGACTTGACGGATGCTCAGTAGGAGCGGCCGGAGCCGCTTCTGCCGGTTACAGGCGGCTCGTGAGCACCACCAGTCGCTGCGTGGCCCGCGTCATCGCGACGTAGCGGTCGACGGCGCCCTCGATCCCTTCCCCGAAGGCCTCCGGGTCGACGAGGACGACCAGGTCGAACTCCAGCCCCTTCGACAGCTCCGGCGTCAACGACCGCACCCGCGGCCGCTCCTCGAACGAGGGATCCCCGATGACGCACGCGACGCCCTCGGCGTGCTCGGCCAGCCAGCCGTCCAGGACGGACTCCAGCTCCCCGACTCCCCCGTGCGTGACGGGAATCCCGCTGCTGCGGATGGACGTCGGCACGTTGGCGTCCGGCAGCACTGCCCGGATCACCGGCTCGGCCTCGGTCATGACCTCCTCCGGCGTCCGGTAGTTGACGCCGAGCGAGGCCACCTCGATTCGGTCGAGCCCGGCGCGCTCCAGCCGCTCGCGCCACGGCTCGGTGAAGCCGTGCCGGGCCTGGGCGCGGTCGCCGACGATGGTGAAGCTGCGGGACGGGCAGCGCAGGAGCAGCATCTGCCACTCGGCGTCGGTGAGTTCCTGCGCCTCGTCGACGACGATGTGGGCGAACGGGCCGGCGTAGGGCTCCGGGTCGGCGACGGGCCCGGCGGCGTCGACGTCGACGAGGCTGTCGCGCAGGTCCTGCCCGCGCAGCATGGTGACGGCGCCCTCGCCGTCCTCGTCGGCTTCGAGGATGTGGTCGATGACGTCGGCCATGCGCGCGCGTTCGGCGGCGAGCGCGGCCTCGTGACGGCGCCGGCGGCCGGCGGCCTCGCGGTCGCCGAGGCGCCGGCGGGCGGCGTCGAGGAGCGGCAGGTCGGAGACCGTCCAGGCCTGGGCGTCGGCGCGCTGGAGCTTCCTGACGTCCTCCGGGGCGAGCCAGGGCGCGCAGAGGCGCAGGTAGGCGGGGACCGTCCAGAGGTCGCCGACGAGGTCGGTGGCGTCGAGCATGGGCCACGCCCGGTTGAGGGTGGTGACCAGGTCCTTGTTCTGGCGCAGCGAGCGGCGGAACATCGCCGGGGAGAAGCCGCCGTCGCCCTCGTCGTCGTCCGTGGCATCCATCTTGTCGAGGAGGATCGTGACGAGCTCCTCCCAGATCTGCTCGCGCGCCTCGTTGTGCGGGGTGCCGGGCTCGGGCGCCGCGAAGGCCTCGGCCCAGTCCGCGGCGCTCAGCCAGAGGTCGTCCCAGTAGGTCTCGACGGTCATGCCCTCGGCGGGCGGCTCCTCGTAGATCGCGACGGCCTTCTCGACGGCCTTGACCAGGTCCGCCGAGGACTTGAGGCGGGCGACCTCCGGGTCCGGCTCGGTCCCGGCCGAGGCGCCCTCGGGCACGAGGTCGCGCAGGGTGCACGTCCGCACGCCCTCCTCCCCGAGGCTGGGGAGCACGTCGGAGACGTACGCCAGGTACGGCTGGTGCGGGCCGACGAAGAGCACGCCGCCGCGCCGGTGCCCGAGGCGCGGGTCCGAGTACAGCAGGTAGGCGGAGCGGTGCAGGGCGACGACGGTCTTGCCGGTGCCCGGGCCGCCGTCGACGACGAGGGCACCGCGCGAGCCGGCGCGGATGATGGCGTCCTGGTCGGCCTGGATGGTGGCGAGCACGTCGCGCATGCGCTCCGAACGGTTGCTGCCGAGGCTCGCGATGAACGCGGACTGGTCGTCGAGCGCGGCGCGCCCTTCGAGGCCGTCCGCGGTGAACACCTCGTCCCAGTAGTCGGCGATCCGCCCGCGCGTCCAGCGGTAGCGGCGACGGCTGGCCAGGCCCATCGGGTTGGCGTGGGTGGCGGCGAAGAACGGTTCGGCGGCCGGGGCGCGCCAGTCGAGCAGCAGGCGGCGGCCGGTGCTGTCGGTCAGGCCGAGGCGCCCGATGTACACGGGCTCGCCGTCGTCGGCACCGACGACGTGCCCGAGGCACAGGTCCGCGCCGAAGCGGCGCAGGGCGCGGAGCCGGCCGGTGAGCCGGTGCACCTCGGTGTCCCGGTCCAGCGCGCCCCGGCCGAGGCCGCCCGGCGCGCGGCGCACCGCTTCCAGGCCCTCGGAGAGTTCGGCGATCGTCTGTTCCAGGCTCTCCGCGATGGCGGCGAAGTGCGCCTCGTCGCGGGCGATCAGGGCCGGGTCGGCCTTGGCGGCGAGACGCTCGGGAAGGTCGAAAACGCCGCTGGACAGGGGGTAGGTGGCATCGGTGGAGGACAAACGCGCACGCACTTCGTGAATCTCCCGTTTCCGCAGTTCTCGGCGTTGAGGCGGTAAGTCTGCGGGAGGAGGGGGGCCTTGCCGCAAGGCCCCCCTTGCGCTATACGTTGAGAGTGGCAAGAGGTGGGTGTTCGTGCCCGCCTGCCCGTAACCGCTTTGGTTGAGCATGGGTACTTCGACCGGCACCGGCGATCCCGTCATCACCGTCTCCGGCCTCCGCATGCGCTACGACTCCTTCGAAGCCGTGCGCGGCATCGATCTGGAGGTCCGACGCGGCGAGGTGTTCGCGTTCCTCGGCCCGAACGGCGCCGGGAAGACCACGACCGTCGAGATCCTCGAAGGCTACCGCCGCCGCACCGCCGGCGAGGTGACCGTCCTCGGCGAGGACCCGGCGCACGCCGGGCCGCCGTGGCGGGCCCGGATCGGCGTCGTCCTCCAGGAGTCGCGCCCCGAGCGGGACCTCACCGTCGCCGAGTGCCTCCGGCTCTACGCCGGCTACTACCCGTCACCGCGCGGGATCGACGAGACGATGGAGCTGGTCGGCCTCGCCGACCAGGCCGACGCCACCGCGACCCGCCTCTCCGGCGGGCAGCGACGCCGCCTGGACGTGGCGCTCTCGCTCATCGGCGACCCCGAACTCCTGTTCCTGGACGAGCCCACCACCGGCTTCGACCCCTCCGCCCGGCGGGCCGCCTGGGACATGATCGCCGGACTCCGCTCACTGGGCGTGACGGTCTTCCTGACCACCCACTTCATGGACGAGGCCGAGCACCTCGCCGACCACGTCATGGTGATCTCCGAGGGCCGGATCGTCGCCGCGGGCCCGCCCGGCACCCTCGGCGGACGCCAGCGGGCCGCCGCCGAGATCACCTTCACCCTGCCGCCGGGGACCTCCGCGGCCGCGCTGCCCGGCGCCGTACGGGACGCCGTCGTGCACGGCGCCGGGCACGACGCCGTGACCGCCCACGCGGACGGCACCGGCGGCTCCGACCACATGGTGTTGCGCTCCACCCGTCCGCTCGCCGTCCTCGGACCGCTGATCGCCTGGGCCGAGGCCGACGGCCACGACCTGCCCGACCTGGAGGTCCGCCGCCCGAGCCTCGAAGACGTCTACCTGGCGCTCACCGAACGCGGGACGGACGCACCGCCCGTCGAACCCCCGGACTCCCCGGATGCGCCACGGCATACGGAGGCCGCATGATGACCGCCGCCCACGCCCGCAGCTCGGCGCGCGACGTCTTACGCCTCGCCCTGCACCAATTCCCTTACGACCTGCGTGCGTTCCTCCGCAACCCGCAGTCGCGGTTCTTCACGCTCGCGCTCCCGGTGCTCTTCCTGATCATCTTCGCCTCGGTGTTCGGCCGCCAGAACAACACCGTCAAGGTCTCCGGCGGCACCATCGACACCTCGGTCTACTACGTCCCGGGCATCATCACCCTCGGGATCATCGCCGCGTCCTTCGTCAACCTGGTCATCTCGGTGACCGCCCAGCGCGAGTCCGGCGTCCTCAAACGCCGCCGCGCCACCCCCGTCCCCGCCGCCGCCGTCATCGCCGGCCGGACGCTCACCGCCATCGTCGTGTCGATCGGCATCACCGTCCTGCTGCTGGTCATCGGCTGGGCCGCGTACGGCGCCCACGTGCCCGCCCGGACCGCACCCGCCCTCGCGGTGGCCGTCATCGTCGGCACCGTCTCGTTCTGCTGCCTCGGCTACGCGCTGACGTCCGTCATCCGCAACGAGGACGCCGCCCAGCCCATCACCCAGGCCATCATGCTGCCGCTGTATTTCATCTCCGGCGTCTTCATCGCGACCTCGATCCTCCCCCACTGGCTGACCGTCGTCGGCGACGTCTTCCCCGTCCACCACCTCGTCGAGGCGCTGCTCACCGCCTACAACCCGCACACCACGGGCGCGGGCTTCGCCGGCACCGACCTGCTGATCGTCGCCGCATGGGGAGCCGCCGGCCTCGTCGTGGCACTGCGCCGCTTCAGCTGGCTGCCGCGCGGCACGTGAGGAGCACCACCCATGCCGACCGAAACCCAGACGCGGAGGGGCCGTTGCCCCACCCACGGAACGGTCGAGGCCACCAGGGACCTACCGAGGATCACCTTCCCGTGGGTCGTCAACTGGATCCGCCGCACCCTGGCCGAACGCCACCCGTTCCGCTGCCCCGAATGCGGCGCCCCCGTCCAGGTGCCATAGCCGTCGCCGTACGTGACTGTGCCCCGGCCACTCGAACCCGTTGTCACAGTGCCCACTAACTCGCTCTGACGTGGCACAACTCCTGCTCTGACGTGGCACAACTCCTGGAAGACCACCCGCGTCTGCTGACGCTCCGCCGGCAGCCTGCCGACGGCCCGCCGGTCCGGTACCGGCGGGCCGTCGGCACGTGCCGGATCGGGCGGGTCAGGAGATCCGCCAGAGCTGGTTCACCTGGCCCGGGCCGTAGCAGTCCCACAGCTGGGTCTTGCCGTGGTTGTAGTAGATCTCCTCGTAGGCGCCGTCCAGACAGCGGCCGTTGGTCTGGACGGTCAGGTTGTAGACGAGGGGGTCGTTGGTCGCCCGGGTGAACTTCCACAGCTGGTTGCTCTGTCCCACGCCGTAGCAGTCCCAGAGCTGCATCTTGGTCCCGTTGCCGCCGATGTCCTGCCAGGCCGCGTCGAGGCACCGGCCGCTCTCCGCGTTGACCAGCTCGTAGTAGGCGCCCTGCGGACTGTCCATCCAGACCATGGTCCAGCGCTGGTAGGCGCTGTTGGGGTCGCAGTCCACCAGGAAGACGCCGATCCCGTTCCCGGTGCCGCTGGGGTCCAGACAGCGGCCGTTGAACACGTTCTTGAGCAGCACGCCGCTCGACAAGGCATGGGCGGACGGCGCGGCAGCCACGAGCGTGGCCGTGGCGAACGCCGCGGTGGCGACCGCAGTGGTGAGTACCTTCCTCATCGTTCCTCCTGCTCCTCGTTCCTCGCTCTCCGGACCGGCCCCGTGACCGGTCGCTCCCAGCGTCGGCGGACCGGATTGCCGCCGGATCGGCGTTCGATTGCCGCCCTGGCGGGAACGCGGGAAGGCGGGCAGACGGGAGCCGACCTGTCCGTCCGTCACCCGGGAGACGACCCCGCGCCTCACCAGCGCCGCGATCGGCCGCGCAACACAGTGGCGACCGGAAGGGCGCGGACAGGGCGGGCAAACCGTGATCCGCGTCACGCCCACGCGGTCCGATTTCCCTGTGTGCACGGAATGCCGCAGGCCGGTCCACCTGCGGTTTCCTGCGCAGGCCACGGCGGTTCATTCACTGAATAACGGTTCCTGCAACAAGTCTGGGAAAAGCCTGAGCGGTTGCTGAGAATGGCGCGTCCCCACGCACCTCCTCCTCCCCGGGAGCCGCGCATGCCCTCATTGCGTACCCGCTGGAGCAGACGGCGAATAGCCATCGCCACTGCCCTGCCCGTCCTGCTCATCGCCGCCACCGCGGCGAGCGGCCTGGACCTCGACCGCTACCTCGACTTCGACCACGACCGGGCCGCCGCCTGCGGCGCGGCGCACGATCCGGACGCCGACCGGGACGCCGACCGGGACGCGGACAAGGACACCGGCAAGGACGCCGACGCCGATCCGGACGCCCGGCCCGGCCACTGCGGCATGGCCGGTGAGAGCGCCGACATCCTCGCCGCCTCCGCCCAGGCGAACGTCGCCCGTACCGCGCCCGGCACCTCGGTGAGCTCCGAGGCCGTGACCGCCGCCGCGAAGGACGCCGCCGCCATGCCGGTGACCGGTGCCGCCGTGGCCTGGCAGCAGAAGAACGACCTGCCGTACCAGTCGCAGAACTCCGCCTACGCGCAGGGCCCTTGGTGGGCCGGTCACGACGTGGTCTCCGGGCGCGCGACCGCGCTGGCCGCCGACGGCGCCACGGTCTACCTCGGCACCGCCGGCGGCGGCGTCTGGAAGACCACCGACCAGGGCCAGACCTGGACCCCGCTGTTCGACGACCAGCCGAGCCTCGCCATCGGCGCGGTGGCCGTCAACCCGGCCGACCACTCGGTGTGGGTCGGCACCGGCGAGGGCAACTCCAACTCGGACGGCGTCGGCGGCACCGGCCTGTACCGCTCCACCGACGGCGGACAGACCTGGACCCAGGCCGGCACCGGGCTCACCAACAGCCTCGTGACGCACATCGAGTTCGCCGGCAGCAAGGTCTACGCCGCCACCAACCAGGGCCTCATCCGCCACGACGCCGCCACCACGGACGGCGCCTGGGAGACGGTCCTCAAGCCGGACCCGAACCCCGGCAACTCGCCCTACCGCACCTCCTGGATCACCGACGTCCGCGTGCAGCCGAACAGCAACGGCCAGAGCCTGGTCGCCGTCCTCGGCTGGCGCGGCGGCACCAAGGCCGACGACCTCGGCTACAACGGCGTCTACTACTCCACCGCGAACGGCGACTCCGGCACCTGGAACAAGGCCACCGTCTCGGGCGACCTGACCCAGGCGCAGGTCGGCCGCACCACCCTCGGCTTCACCTCCGACGGCGGCAAGCTCTTCGCCGTCGTCGAGGACCCGACCACGGTGGCGCTGGCGGGTGTCTACGTGTCCGGCACCGGTGACCCGAACGGCCCGTGGACCAGGCTCGCGGACGGCGCCGCGCTCAAGAACGCGGGCGCCACCGCCGGAACCGTCGGCGGCCAGGCGTGGTACGACCAGTACCTCGTCGTCGACCCGGCGGACGACACCCACCTGTACGTCGGCCTGGAGGACCTCTACGAGACCTCCGACTCCGGCTCCACCTGGACGGCCATCGGCCCGTACTGGTGGAACAACACCTACAGCTGCTTCAGCTACGACCCGAGCCAGTTCAGCTGCCCCAACACCACCCACCCCGACCACCACGCCGCCGTCGTCGCCCCCGACGGGACCACGTACTTCGGCAGCGACGGCGGCGTCTGGTCCCGGCCCTCCGCCACCCGCGCCCAGGTCGGCGGCTTCAACGACCTCAACGCGGGCCTGCGCACCCTCCAGTACTACGGCGGCCAGACCGGGAAGAACACCGCCGGCACCGGCGACATCTTCTGGGGCGGCCTCCAGGACAACGGCTACTCGGTCTCCGTCCCGGGCGACCCGGCGATGTACGAGCCCAAGGGCGGCGACGGCTTCAACGTGATCGTCGCCCCGCAGGACGGCCGCTACAGCGTCGCCGAGTACACCAACCTGGCCCTCGCCAAGACGCTCGACGGCGGCCACACCTGGTACAACATCAGCCCCAACTGCACCAACTTCAAGCCGACGTCGACGACCACGCCGTGCGAGAAGGACGGCCGCTTCGTCGCCCCGTTCGGCGCGGACGTCGCCAACGTCCAGCACTGGGTGGCCGGCGGCCGCTACGTGTGGGACAACCAGGGCAAGGGCTGGTCCACCGCCTGCACCGGCGCGGCCTGCGACTGGCAGCCGGTCTTCGACCTCGGCGCCGGCAACGCCGCCACCGCCGTGACCGCCGACGGCGCCGTGACGTACGCCGGCTGGTGCGGCACCGGCAACGGCTGCAACCCCGGCGGCGGCTCGCCGTTCGTCTCCGGCATCGCCACCAACTACGGCGGCACCTGGCACCAGGTCCAGGCGCCCAACCTGCCCAACCGCGTGGTCACCGCGATCTCCGCCGACCAGGCCGACGCCGCGCACGTCGTCGCCGTCTACGGCTCCTACAGCCGGCACTGGATCGACGGCGCCGGCACCGGCCACGTCTTCGAGTCCCACGACGGTGGCGCCACCTGGACGGACATCAGCGGCAACCTGCCCGACGCACCGGTCAACGCCGTCAAGATCGCCCTGGGCTCGCTGATCGTCGGCACCGACAACGGCGTCCTCACCGCCTCGCCGACCGCCCCCTCCACCTGGTACCGGCTGGGCACCGGACTGCCCAACACCCCGGTCGGCGACCTCGCCGTCGCTCCGGACAGCTCGTACCTGCTCGTCTCCACCCACGGACGCGGCGCGTGGACCTGGACCCTGCCCCCGCAGCCCACGACGTGACCCACCCCGCTCCTCCGGCGCCCGGTGCCACGCGGCACCGGGCGCCCGCCCACCGCTCCACACCCGTCAGTACGCCAGTAAGGAGGATCCCGGCATGCGCAAGCGCCTGATCCTGGGAACCGCGGCCGGCCTCCTCGCCCTCGCCGCCGGTGCCACCACATTCGCGCTGCTCTCCGACGACGACCGCCCCGCCGCACACGGCCCCGCCTGGACCACACCCGCAGCCGCCGGCCGGCCGGCCACCGCTCCGGCGCCCGGTAGCGGCACGAGCACCGGCACACCGGTCGCAGCGCCGTCGGCCGGCCCCACCGAGACGCCCGCACCCAACGGCGCCCCTGTCGGAACACCGGGCCCGTCCCACCCCGTCGCAACCCCGACCTTCGCCCGGGGCGCCACCCGCAACCCGGCCAAGTCCTCTCCGGCACCCGCCGCCACCCCGAGCCACGACTCCGACAACCCGGTCGACGCCGAACCCGACCGCTTCGCCCCCGGCCCCGGGCCGACGAACCAGCCCGGCCCCACGGGTGCCGGCCAGCCGACGCCGGTCCCGGGCCGGACGCTTCCGTTCCCCGCCACCCGCTGAACGAACGGGACCGCGGCCCTCACTTCATCGAGGCCGCGGTCCCGTCGCACCACACGACCGACGACGACCGCTCCGGCCGCCGACGGGTCGTCCCGCCAACAACCGCTGACGCTCCGTTGAGCGCACTGCAGAGCTGCCGCTGACCGCTCCAACCCCGCCTTCCCGCCTCGGCTTCCCGCCCGGGCGCGGAAAGGCGGGGCTTTTCTGTTGTCCTTCAACTTTCTTAACTGATTTGGTTTTAAGCATTCGTTATGCCCACTCCCTTCACTCTGGCCCCGTGAGCCGCAAAGCTTCGGTCTGATTCCGCCGGGGCAGCGCGACCGCGCGACCCGGCCGCATGGGGAGGACCCACCATCGTGCCCAACAGGCAACGCCGACGGCTGCTGCTGCCCGCCGTCACGCTCACCGCGCTCGGACTGACCACCACCCAGGCCCTCGCCGCGCCCGGCACGTCCGACCCCCGCCCGCACCAGGCGCAGCACCTCGACGAGGTCGGCCAGAAGCACGCCGCGAAGGTCAAGGGCACCAGCCCCAGCACCGGCACCGCCAAGCACACCTTCTCCGCCAAGGCCGACACCCCGGGCGGGGGCGACGGCGGCGCGGACGAGGCCGAGAACTCCGCCGAGGGCACCGCGCAGTACACCGAGGCCCGCACCGCCCCCGGCGTCGTCGCACCGGGCGCGTACGGCGCGGCCTGGGCGCAGCTGAAGTCGATGCCGCACACCGACGGCTCGTGGAAGCACGTCACCGACAAGCCGTACAACGAGGACGACCCGCGCTACCGGGACGCCAACTCCAACTCCAGCGGCGGCGCCGGGTACACCACCGGCCGGATCACCGGCATCGCGGCCGACGACGACGGCTACGTCTACGCGGGCGGTGCCGACGGCGGGGTGTTCCGTTCCCGGACGGGCGGCGGACAGTGGGAGCCGATCGCGGACAAGCTGCCGTCGCTGTCGACGGGCACGCTGAACCTCGACGAGGGCGGCCGGCTCTGGTACGCCACCGGCGAGTCCAACACCGGCGCCACCTCCTACGTCGGCACCGGTGTGTACGTGCTGTCCGACCCCAAGCACGGCAAGTTCCAGCCCGGCAACCGGGTCGGCGGCGCCGAGCTGGAGTCCACCATCATCCACGCGCTGCGCTTCGGCGGCGACAAGGTGTGGGCGGCGACCAGCCGGGGTGTGTGGAGCCACTCCGCCACCGACCTCTCCGGCCCGTGGACGCAGGAGTTCGCGCCCAACCCCGAGTACCTGCCCGGGGGTTCGAAGGCGGCCGACCCGAGTGCGCCGTACAAGAACATCGCCAACGACATCGCGATCGACCCCAAGGACCCGTCCAAGGTGATCCTGGCCGTCGGCTGGCGCGGCGGCGACACCTACAACGGCTTCTACAGCAAGGCCGCGGACGGCAGTTGGCAGCGCGTCGCCTCCCTCGGCGACCTGCCCACCGACGCGGCGAACGTCGGCAACGTCACGTTCGCCCGTTCCGCGGACGGCTCGCGCTACTACGCCATCGACCAGTCCCCGGACGTCATGGCGCACAACCCCGACACCGGGCTCAAGGGCATCTACGTCTCCAAGTCCGGTTCGCCGTCCGGCCCGTGGAAGCTGATCGCGGACAAGGACAAGATCAAGAACTCGGGCTCCGCCCTCCAGGGCGCCGGCTACCAGCCGGGCATCCAGTCCTGGTACAACCAGTTCCTCCAGGTCGACCCGGCCAACCCGGACCACGTCTACGCGGGTCTGGAGGAGGTGCTGGAGACGAAGGACGGCGGCACCAGCTGGTCCGTTCCCGGCCCGTACTGGAACTTCACCTTCCCGTGCTGGAGCATCGACCCCACCAAGGTGACCGGCGACTGCTCGCCCACCACCCACTCCGACCAGCACGCCGTCGCCATCGGCACCTACCACGGCAAGGCGAGCGTGTACGTCGGCAACGACGGCGGCATCTACACCCGGCCGGTCAACGGCGCGGCCGACGCCTCCGGCCACGCCACGGACTGGAAGTCCCTGGCCGACGGCACCATCGACACCCTGCAGTACTACTCGGTCGGCGTCGGCAAGGACCCGGCGGACCGCACCGGCAAGGGCGTCATCGTCAGCGGCGGCCTCCAGGACAACGGCGAATCGATCCTGCGCGCCCACGACAAGGTGATGGGCTCCAACTTCGGCGGCGACGGTGCCGACACCCTGGTCGACCCGGCCAACGGCTGCAACATCGCCCAGGAGTACGTCTACCTCGACATGTGGGTCACCCAGAACTGCGCCGTCAACGACGGCTCCGGCAACGCCGACCCGAGCAAGGCCACGTCCTACGAGGTCGCCCCGCCCGACAAGGCCACCAGCTCCGCCCGCTTCATCGCCCCGCTCGCCGCCGACCCCAAGGACGTCAACACCTGGATCGCCGGCGGTCAGCACATCTGGGTGCAGCACAAGGGCTACGCGATCCGCAGCGGCAGCGAGTGGACCAGCGCCTACGACCTCGGCGCAGGGCACTTCGCCACCGCCGTCGCGACCGTCAACGGCACCGTGTACGCGGGCTGGTGCGGCCCCTGCAACAACCAGGGCTTCAGCCGCGGCATCGCGGTCGGCAAGACCGACGGCACCGGGTGGCACCAGCTCAACCTGCCGGTCGACGGCACCCTGCCCAACCGGTACATCTCCTCCTTCGCCGTCGACGAGAACGACGCGCAGCACGTGTTCGTCGCCATGAACGGCTTCTCGCGGACCTGGACCGAGGGCCCCGGCGCCGGCAACGGCCACCTCTTCGAGACCCACGACGGCGGCGCCACCTGGACCGACGTCTCGGCCAACCTGCCCGACGTCCCGGCCACCTCGGTCAAGCTCCTGCCGAACGGCGGGCTGGCGCTGGGCAGCGACCTCGCCGCCTTCTACCGCGCACCGGGCGAGACCAACTTCTCGGTGCTCGGCAAGAACCTGCCCACCACCTCGGTCCAGCAGCTCAAGACCGGCCCGGACGGCCGCCTCTACGCCGCCACCTTCGGCCGCGGCATCTGGTCGATCAACCCGACCGCGCTGTACGAGGACGACAACAGCCAGGGCGACGACAACCGGAACTGACCACGACACGCGCAACCACCGGTGCCCGGCCGCTCTCCCGAGCGCGCCGGGCACCGGCATAGTCGGAACCTCCCGACCCGCGCGCACGTCCGACCGCGGCCAGTACGAGACCGGAGACCACCGCCCGTGAAGAGAACCGCCGCCGTCCCGGCAGCCGCCCTGCTCCTCGCCCTCACCGCGACCGCCTGCGGATCCAGTGGTGCCGCCTCACCCGCCCGAAGCGCGGCCCCGGCCACTCAGCAGCCGGCCCCGGCAACGGGAAGCACCAGCGCTCCGCCCACTCTCGCCCCCGCCGAACCGACGCCGGCACCAGCGTCGCCCTCGACGGGTGCGGCAACGACCTCCCCACCACCCCCCAAGGGCAGCACCGCAGCCCCGACCCGAACGGCCTCGCAAGAGCCCGCGCCCGCAGGCAGCCACGCGTCCGTCACAACGGCGCCGAACCCCGCTCCCCCTCCGGCCCTGCCGCCGAACAACGGGGAGAACCCGGTCGACCTCCAGCACCGCCCCGGCGGCGGGCCCTCCCGCCCCACAGGCTGATCCGAGGTAGCGATAGCATCGCCGCATGGCGATGACATCACCACCATCCGCCGGGCGGGACGCGCTCGCACCGGCCGCGGCCCTGTTCCGCTCCCTCGGCGACCCGGCCCGCCTGGCGATCGTCCAACGGCTCACGGCCGGCGAAGCCCGGGTGGTCGATCTGGTCGAGCAGCTCGGCCTGGCCCAGTCCACCGTCTCCAAGCACCTGGCCTGCCTGCGCGACTGCGGCCTGGTCGACTCCCGTCCGGTCGGCCGGGCCTCGGTGTTCAGCCTGACCCAACCCTCCCTGATCGGCCTGCTCGCCGCGGCGGAGACCGTGCTGGCCGAGACCGGCGACGCCGTCGCGCTCTGCCCCGTCTACGGCGCCCGCGAGGAGGACGACCGGTGACCGCCGAGGCCGAGCCGGGCGCCTGCCGCTGCGGGCCCGGCTGCACGGACGCCTGCTGCCGCCCGCCGGTCGAGAAGAGCGCCGCCTGGCACGAGGCGGCGCGCAAGGCGAAGCTCCTGTCGTGGCTCTCCCTCGGCTACATGGCGGCCGAGGGCACCGTCGCACTCGTCGCGGCGGTCCTGGCCGGCTCGGTCGCCCTGCTCGGCTTCGGCCTCGACTCCGTCGTCGAAGGCCTGGCCTCCGTCATCGTCGTCTGGCGGTTCAGCGGCACCCGGACGTTGTCGGAGACCTCCGAGGCCCGCGCGCAGAAGGCCGTCGCGGTGACGTTCTTCCTCCTGGCCCCCTACATCGCCTACGACGCCATCACCACGCTGGCCGCCGGCGAGAAGCCGTCCACCAGCTGGCTCGGCATCGGCCTGTCCGTCACCTCCCTGATCGTCATGCCGCTGCTAGGCCGGGCCAAGCGCCGCCTCGGGACCATCCTCGACTCGGCCGCCACCAGCGGCGAAGGCACCCAGAACCTCCTGTGCGCCTGCCTCGCCGCCGCCGTCCTGGCCGGCCTGCTCGCCAACGCCCTGTTCGGCCTGTGGTGGCTCGACCCCGCGATCGGCCTGCTCGTCGCCGGCCTCGCCGTCCGCGAGGGCATCGACGCCTGGCGCGGCGAGGAGTGCGGCTGCTGACACCACCGCCGACGCCCGCCAGGCGGCTGGTCGGCCTTATGGCGCGATCTCGAAGTCAGGCGGCCGCAGGCACACGAGGCATTCCGTCTTCGGCGCGGTAGGAGTGTCGAAGAACGAGCGGGTGATCTCCTGCGCGCACGCCGAGTCGGCGAAGACCACGTGGGCGACGTAGGGGACGGTGACCTCGGTGGACCGGCTCAGCGTGCGGGCGGCGTACGGCCCGTTGCTCGCTGCGGTCTGGGCGTCGAACCCGCCCGACAGGACGAGCGTCGGGATGTCGCTGTGCGTCACGTCCCGGACCGACTGCGGTGCGGCGGGGACGTCCCAGGCGCGGCAGTCGTCGTGGAGCCAGGCGAGCCCCGGGGCGTTGGCCAGCACCGAGTCGGGGAACGACGGGAACGCGCGTCGCCCGCCCTCGATGACGTCCGCCTCGCTCTCGAACGGTGTCCACTCGCTGCAGAAGACGCCGTAGGCGAGCCCGTGGGAGAGCCGGCCGAAGGCCGCCGGGCTGAGCTTCCCGCCGGCCCACTGCTCGGCCACGCGTTGCGGGTTGCCGTGGGCCAGCTCGTCGATGGAGCGCGGCACGCCTGCCGCCAGGTGGCTGGCGGCGGTCAGCCAGGTCACCAGGACGCCGCCGTCCAGCACGACCTCCACCGGACCGGGGTGGCCCGGGACGGTGACGGTGGTGGTGGCCGGCCGGGCTTCGAGCTCGACGACGAGGCGTTCGAAGGTGGCCTTCAGGTCCGGGTAGCGGTCGTTGCAGGCACGTTGCTTCGCGCAGGCGTCGAACAGGCCGTCGAATCCCTCCTGTGCGGCCTTCCACGTCACCGCCC
This sequence comes from Kitasatospora sp. NPDC059408, assembly GCF_042751525.1. Lineage (NCBI taxonomy): Bacteria > Bacillati > Actinomycetota > Actinomycetes > Kitasatosporales > Streptomycetaceae > Kitasatospora > Kitasatospora sp. NPDC059408. The sequence continues at coordinate 68,451 of NZ_JBHYWI010000010.1, read as the reverse complement.
CGCCGGCCAGGGACGGCGGCAGGATGCCGTCGATGCCGACCGACCGGATGCCCCGCGGGTGCAGGCGCATGTAGAGCAGGGCCAGGTCGGAGCCGTACGAGATGCCGAACACGTTCCACTGCTCGATGCACAGCGCTTCGCGCAGGTCGGCGTAGTCGGCGGCGCTCTCGGTGCTGTTGTACGCGCCGAGGTCGGCCCCGCGGCCCGCGAGCCCGTCGCGGCAGGCGCGGGTCGCGTCGACGTGCAGGCGCCCGGTGGACGGCGCGCCGTAGACGAGGCCGAGGGAGTCCGCGTTGAACTGGTCGATGTTCGCGCAGGTGAGCGCCGGGTCGGCCGAGTAGGTGCCCCGCTGGGACATGAAGATGACGTCGCGGTCGCGGTTCAGGCCGCCGTTGAGTGCCAGGGGGATCTCGGAGACCGCGTCGTCGCCGGGCCCGCCGGCGAGCCACACGATCGGGTCGGGTGCCGGTCTGCTCGTGGCCGCCGGGATGATCGCGACTCCGAGGGTGATCGTCCGCCCGTCGTGGCGGGAGCGGTGCTCGGGCACCGTGAGCGTTCCGCAGCGGGCCTTCTCCAGCTCGGGGATCGGGTCCGCCGTCCTGGGGCAGGGGCCCGGCTCGAAGTGGGCGCGCCCGGCCGTCCGGGCGACCGTGCCGAGCGGCGGTACGGCAGCGGGCTCGGCGCGGGTGGGTGCGGCCCGGGCGGGCAGCGCGGCGAGGCCGACGGCGAGGACACCGGCCGTGGCTACGGCCAGCGTGGCCCGCAGCCGTCGCGCGGTGCGACGGCGGTGGGGCACGGGAGTTGACATCATGCGGCTTCCGTTTCGGGGGTGATGGTGAACGGCGCGGGCGCGAGGTCTGCCACGCAGGCGGTGTCCGGCGCCGTCGGATGCGCCAGGAAGGAGGTCAGGACGCTCTGCGCGCAGCACGACTGGGGAACCACCCAGTGGCCGATGCCCGGGATCCGCACGACGGTCGAGCGGGACAGCGTGCGGGCCGCGTACCGGCCCCAGCTCGCCCCGGTCTTGGAGTCGAAGGTGCCGGAGATGACGAGCGCGGGAACGTCGCTGACGGTGGCCACCCGCTGGACGGCGGTGCGGTCCGGGACGTTCCAGACCCGGCACACGTCGTACTGGAAGGGCAACTGCGGCGCCTGGGCCAGGACGGCGTCCGGCCACCCGGGGAAGTTGCGGCGCCCGGCCGCCAACACGTCGGCCCGCGAGTAGCCCGGCACCCACTCGCCGCAGGCCACCGACTCCTTCAGCCCGTAGGCGAATTCGCCGATGACGGGCGTCGCGCCCGCGGCGCGGGCCCGCGCGAAGCGCTCGGGATTGCCGTGGGCGAGTTCGTCGAGAGCGGCGGGCAGGTCGGCGAACGGGACGGCCTTGGCGACCAGCAGGTCCACCAGGCTGCCTCCGTCGAGGACGACCGTCACCGGGTTTCCGCCCCCAGGGGGCTGCGCCGTGAGTGTCAGGGGGTGTTCCTCCAGCCGCCGGACCTGCTCGGTGACGGTCCCGGGGAGGTCGGGATAGCGGTTCTTGCAGGCGGGCTGGGCCTCACAGGCCGCGAAGACCTCGTCGAGCCCTTCCCGGAAGCTGTCCCAGGTCCACGGCAGGTTCACGACCGGCGGGGGTGCGACCGAGTCGATCGCCACCGAGCGGATCCCCTCGGGGTACAGGCGCAGGTAGGTGAGGGCGAGGTTGGTGCCGTAGGAGTACCCGTAGACGTTCCACCGGTCGATGCCCAGCGCGGCACGCAGGTCGGCGAAGTCCGCTGCGTTCTCGGTGGTGTTGTAGGCGGCGAGTTCGGCTCCGCCGGCGGTCAGGCGGTCCCGGCACTCCTTCGTCGCCCGGACCAGGAGCTCCCCGGTGGAGGGCGCGTTGAAGGGCAACCCGACGGCGCCCGCGTAGAACCGGTCGATCTCCGGGCAGGCGAGGTTCGGCTCCGAATGGAGGGTGCCGCGCTGGGCCATGACGATCAGCTCGCGGTCCCGGTTCACGCCGGCGCCGATCAGGAACGGGATGTTCCCGAACGCGTCGCCGCCGGGGCCGCCCTCCATGAACACCACCGGGTCGCCGGCCGGCGTCGCGGACGCCGCCGGGATGATCGCGACGGCCAGCCGGACGGTCCGTCCGTGCCGGTGGCCGGCCCTGTTCTCGGGCACCTCCAGTACCCCGCACCGCCCGGGGACCGGCTCGGGCGTCTCCGGGCAGGGCCCGGGCACGAACCGCGCCGAAGCTCCTGACAGGGGCTCACGGACCGGTGGTGACACGGCGCTGCTGGGTGTCGGGCCGAGCGCCCCCACGAGGGCCAGCCCGGCCGCGACGAGCGCCACCCCGGTGGGAGACCCCGGGGAACGCCCCTGCGCGTACCTGCGCCGCACCCGCCTCCGCACGGACCTGCCGATCCCGCGAACGGTCGGCAGGCAGCCCTGACCGACGCCCTGTTCCACCATGTGCTGCCTTTCGCCGTCGTCCCCGGCCGCCCGTCGGGACCGACGCCGGGTGACTCCGCCCGCCGCCGGGAGGTCGGTGCGGGCGCTGTGTAAGCCAGCCTGCGTTCGTGGGGAGACGTCCACCATTCACGGGCTCCACTCGGAGCAGCGCGGCACCACCCCGCGGTCCGTCCTGCCGGGGCGACGCGGTGGACGCCGCCATCGGCTTCAAGCCCTTTCCGGAGGCGATCGCCGAGGTCGTCGGCCGGCTCGTCTCGGGCGATGGCAAGAGGACAGGAACCAGTCCGTTCATCCGGAACTCCGCGAGCTATTCACTATTTTACCAGAAAGCAACGGAAAGTCATATCCGCTCGGGATATGGAAAGTTGGCACCTCGTTCGCTACGTTGACACCCATGAATACGAGCACTGAATTAATTGTCGGCTCCGGTGAATTGCGACTGTGGACCGAACGGGCCGGCAACTCGAACGACCCAGCAGTCCTGCTGGTGATGGGGACCGCCGCATCAGGCATCGGATGGCCGGACGAGCTGGTTGATGTGCTGGTCGCCGGCGGGCGCCAGGTCATCCGCTACGACCACCGGGACACCGGCCGTTCCACCTGCGTGGACTTCGCCACCCACCCCTACACGCTGGCGGACATGGCCGCCGATGCAACGGCCGTGCTCGACGGCCACGGGGTGGCCGCCGCGCACATCGTCGGGGCGTCCCTGGGCGGCGCGATCGGCCAATGGCTGGCCGTGCACCGCCCTGAACGCGTACTGACCCTGACCGCGATGATGACCGGCCCGATGGGCCACAGCGCGGGCCCGGCCTGGGCGCGCGCCATGGCCGGCCAGGCACCCGATCCCAGCGACCTACCGCCGCCCACAGCACGCTTCCTGGCGCACCTCGCCCAACGCGCCACTCTTCCGCAGGGGACTCGCGAGGAGTACGTCACAGCGAACCTGGAGACGTGGCGAGTACTCAACGGCGGCGTCCTTCCCTTCGACGAGCCTGCCGCTCGCCGCTTCGTGGAAGCCTCCTTCGACCGGACCGGCAACCACAGTGGGGCCCTCAACCACGATCTGGCCGGGCGTCGCATGACCGAGGACCGCCTTGCTCCGCTGTCCTCGATCAAGGCCCCGGCCCTGGTCGTGCACGGCACGGAAGATCCCCTGCGCCCGCTGCCGCACGGCCGTGCCCTCGCCGAGGAAATCCCTCACTCCCGATTCCAACCGATTCCCGGCATGGGGCACACACTGTTCTCTCCCGGACTTCCCCAGCAAATCGGCGAAATCATTCGCGAGCACACCGCGTAGAAAGCGGAACGTCGAGCGGGTGAGCGGCCGGGCAAGCTGCCGAGGGCCCGCGCGTGAAGGTGGCCTTGTTCAGCCGGCCGGGAAGCTGTCGGTACCGAGGACGTTCAGCAGCGCCAGTTTCTCGTGGCTGTCGGTGCCGGGCGTCGCGGTGAAGACGAGCAGGGACTGGGACTGGTCCGGGTCCTGAAGGGTCTGGCAGTACAGGTCGAGGCGCCCGACACTCGGGTGGACGAAGCGTTTGGCGTCGCTCCACCTCAGGCCGACCTCCTGGCGGTCCCACAGCGCCGCGAACTCCCCGCTCTCGCGCACCAGGCTCGCCACGAGGCGGGCGGCGGGCGACCGGGGTCCCTCCCGGGTGGCCGCGGCCCGCAGGAGTGCGACGTTCACTCGGCTGTTGAGCTCGTGGTCGTCGGGGAGGTAGCGCTCGCGGGCGGTCGGATCGGTGAACCAGCGGTAGGGGGCGCTGCGGGCGGCTCCGGCGTAGTGGGTCTGCTCCCCGAGCAGGGCCACGGCGGGGGGCGTCTGCAGCAGGGTCTCGCCGAGCGGGCCCATGACCTGGGCCGGGGTGTCCTGCAGCCGGTCCAGGACGCGCATCAGTCCTGGGCCCACGTGCTCGCCGCGCAGCTGCCGCTGCGGGGCGCCGTGTCCGCACAGCAGGAACAGGTGATCGCGTTCCTCGGGGGTGAGACGCAGGCCGCGGGCGATGGCCGCCGCCATCTGCTGGGACGGCTGCGGCCCGCTGCCGCGTTCCAGGCGGGCGTAGTAGTCGCAGGACATGTCGCACAGTTCGGCCACTTCTTCCCGGCGCAGCCCGCGGGTGCGCCGGCGCGGTCCGCGGCGCAGTCCCACGTCCTCGGGTTGCAAGGCCTCCCGCCGGACCCGCAGGAAGGCACCCAACGAGGTGCGGTCCACCGTCTGCTCCACCAGGCACTCCCAGGGTCGAGCGCTCCCCCGGCGTCGGTCGAGAGCTGCCGTACGCCCATCCTGGCAGCCGCGCGCCCGCTCAGCCACTGACTGCCGATCAGTGGCTGGGCTCGTCCTTCATCCGTGCTGCCGGCTGCCGTCCACTGGAGGAGGTGAACGATCCGACGGCGTTCCGCCACGAGCGGACCCACGGTGACCGGCACCGCGACGACCGAGACGGGAGAGGGCTCATGAGCAAGTGGACGGCTGCCGACCTGCCGGACCTGACCGGAAGGACCGTGCTCGTCACCGGCGCGGGCAGCGGCATCGGGTTGATCGCGGCCCGCGAGTTCGGGCGCGTCGGCGCGCACGTCGTGCTGGGGGTGCGCAGCCCGGACAAGGGCCGCCGGGCGGTTGCCGGGATGCCCGGCGAGTTCGAGGTCCGGCACCTGGACGTCGCCGACCTGGGATCGGTGCGGTCCTTCGCCCAGGCGTGGAGCGGCGATCTGGACATCCTCGTCAACAACGCGGGTGTCATGGACGTCCCGGCGGCGCGGACCGCCGACGGTCTCGACGTGCAGACCGCGACGAACTACACCGGCCCGTTCGTCCTGACCAATCTGCTCCTGCCGCACCTGACCGACCGCGTCGTCAGCGTGACCAGCCAACTGCACCGGCAGTCCAAGCTGAACGTGGACGACTTCGACTGGCGCTCGCGCCGGTACCATCCGATGAACGCCTACCGGGACTCCAAGCTCGCCCTCGTGCTGTTCTCGCTGGAACTGCAGCGGCGACTGACCGCGTCCGGCAGCCGGGTGAAGTCGGTGCTCGCCCACCCCGGCATCGCCACGACGACCCTGGCCGCCCACTCCTCGGCCAACGTCGTCAACCGCCTCGGGTTCCTGCTCAACGATCCCGAACACGGTGCCCTCCCCACGCTGTACGCCGCGACCCAGGACGTGCCCGGCAACGCCTACGTCGGCCCGGACGGCCTCGGCAGCATCAAGGGCCACCCCACCGTGCGCAAGCCCGGCAGGGCCGGCCTGGACGGAACCACGGCCAGGGCCCTGTGGCAGGCGACCGCCGCACTGACGGGAATCGAGCGGTGAACTGCCTGGACCCAAGCCGACGCGGTCCGTCTCCAATGCCCGGGCGTCCGTGCCGGGCCGGAGCGTCCGCGGCTCTGCCGGGTCGCGCGGGCCGGCCGGATTCAGAGCGTCTGGACGAGGCCGCCGTCGATGACGAAGTCGCTCCCGGTGACGTTGCCCGCCCGGTCGCCGGCCAGCAGCAGGACGAGGTCTGCGACCTCCTGCGGGAGGCTGAAGCGGCCGGTCGCGGATTGCGCGGCGGCACTCCGGGCGATGTCCTCCGGGCTTCCACCGGACGCTTTCGCGACCGTCGCCGCGACGCCGTCGTCGCCGAGCCACAGCGACGTGGACACCGGCCCGGGGCTGACCGTGTTGACGCGCACCCCGCGCGGACCGACCTCCTTGGAGAGGGCCTTGCAGAAGTTGGTGACCGTCAGCGCCTGGATCCAGTCGTCGTCGGTGACGGACGCGAACCCGGCCAGGCGGGGGTGTACGGCGCCGACGTTGTTGACGAGGATGTCCAGTCCACCGAACCGGGAGACCGCTTCTTCGACCACGGACGCGGGGCCGTCCGCGGTGGTGAGATCGGCGGAGACCGGATGCACCCGCGGGGCGAGGTCCGTCAACGGACCGGTGATGCCGCGCGCCACCGCGACCACGTTCACGCCCTCGGCGGCGAGTGCCTGCGTCACGGCGAGGCCGATTCCCTTGCTGGCGCCGGTGACGACGGCGACCTTGCCCGAGAGACGCAGGTCCATCACGGACTCCTCAGGTGGTGGAACGGCAGTGCGGCCTGTGGTGCGACCGCGCCGTTCACGGCGGCGAGGCGCCGGTGGGCCGACGCTTCGTCGTCAGGCCGAACGGCTGGGGCATCGGCAGGACCGGAAACCGGTCCCGGACCGCAGCGGGGTCAGGACCGCTCAACCGCGTCCTCGAACTCTCCGGACATTGCGGCTCCTCGCTGTGTGCCCGGACCGCGCTTCTCGGCCAGGATTCCAGAGAGTCCCGGCTGCCGCCTCCCGGCCGCGGTCTTCGAGATTGAAGGTCGACCAGGGCCGGGCCCTCTCGGCACTCGCTAGTGGATCATCCCCTGGGCGACGCTGTCAGGCAGGGCGGCGAGCCAGGCGGTCAGGATTCGGTTGATCTCGGCGGGTCGTTCCTGCTGGATCCAATGGCCGCAGCCGGCGAGCACGTGTGAGGCGACCAGGCCGGGCAGGGTGGCGGGGAACGCCTCGATCGCATCGGCCAGCCACGTGGTGGAGGCGTCCAGGCCGCCGCCGACGAACAGGGACGGCTGGGTGATCGGGGCGCCGTCGAAGGCGGCCAGGTCCTCCCAGTCCTGGTCCATGTTCCGGTAGCGGTTCAGTGCGCCGGTCAGGCCGGTCCGCTCGAACTCCCCTGCGTAGACGTCGAGATCGGCCTCGTCGAGCCACGCAGGCAGCGGGCCCGTCGGGAATCGGTCGCGCAGCGTCCCGTCCTTCGCGACGAAGTGCGGGTCCAGCGCGTGGGGTGCGGGCATGGTGTCGGCGGACAGTGCCGCGTAGAACCCGGCGAGCCAGCCGCGCACGTCGGGCTCGATCTCGTCCTCGGCCCGCCCCGGCTCCTGGAAGTAGGAGACGTAGAACTCCTCGTCCCCGCCCAGCCGCCCGAAGACCTCACTCGGCCGAGGGCCGCCGCGTGGGACGTAGGGCACGCTAAGCAAGCCCACCGCCCGGAAGAGGTCCGGCCGCGCCAGGGCCGAGTTCGCCGCGATGGTGGCGCCCCAGTCGTGCCCGACGATCACCGCGGACCGCTCGCCCAGGGCCTCCACCACCGCCGCGTTGTCCTCGACCAGGTCGAGCATCCGGTACGCGGTCGAAGCCTCGGGCCTGGACGAGCGACCGTACCCTCGGACGTCGATCGCGACCGCCCGGTATCCGGCGGCGGCCAAGGCCGGCAGCTGGTGACGCCAGGAGTACCAGGATTCCGGGAAGCCGTGCACGAGGAGCACCAGCGGCCCGTCACCCTGTTCCACCAGGTGGATCCGGCCCGCCGGAGCGGAGACCAGACGGTGTGTGAGTTCCGGTGCCTGTCGCGACATGAATCCTCCGAGGTCGTCGATCCGCGGGCACCGAACCGGCGCCGCAGCTCGAACCGATCCTGTCGTGCGTGCCGCGGCCGCAGCCAGCATTGTTGCCGGTTCAGCAAATCCCGCCGGCGCCCGCGGACCAGGCCGGAGCCCCTGGCCGGTCCGACGGTCGCGCGGCATCAGCCGGATGTCCTCCGGGGTCCCACCCATGGGGACGGGCCCGACGATGGGCCCGCCACCCGGTCCGCTGTCAGGTCGCTCCTCGACGACGGACTCCGCGCGCCTCGTCGCGCCTCCGCGCTACGCCCCTGCGGCCGTCATGCGGCCGACGGCCCTGATGACCTGCCGCCGGGGAGCCAGCCGGGCGAGGGAGGCCATGACGCGGTTCATGCGCCCGGCGATGACGCTCGGCGGCGGGTTCCGCCGGTCCAGGGCGGCCAGGGCGGCGCGGACCACGTCGACGGGTGCGGCGAGCCTCGTGCCGCCGGCGGCCCGGTCGGTGCCGACGACCTCGAAGAACTCGGTGCGGGTCGCGCCCGGGGACAGCGCCAGCACCCGCAGCCCGGTGCCGCGCGACTCCTCCCAGAGCGCCTCCGTGAGGCTCAGCACGAACGCCTTGGTCGCGCCGTAGAGCGCCATCCGCGGGTTGGGCTGGTAGGCGGCCATGCTCGCCACGTTGACCAGGACCCCTCGGCCCGCCGTCCGCAACCGTTCGATGAAGGCGCGGCTGATGTCGGCCACCGCCGTCACGTCGACGGCGATTTCCTGCCGCATTCGGGCCGGGTCGGCCTCGTGGAAGAGGCCGAAGGTGCCGAATCCGGCGTTGTTGATCACGCTGGTGACGTGCAGGCCGAGTTGGTCCACCTGCCCTACCAGCCTCTGCCCGGGGTCTGCCTCGGCCAGGTCCACCGCCAGGACGTGGACCCGGACGCGGTGGCGGTCGCGCAGTTCGCCGGCCAGGGCCTCCAGGCGGTCCCTGCGGCGGGCGACCAGCACCAGGTCGGAGCCGCGGGCGGCGAGCTGGCGGGCGAATTCGGCACCGAGACCGGCGCTGGCGCCGGTGATCAGCGTGGTCTGGCCGTGGTAGTCGACGGCTGTCATGACAACTCCCTTGCGTGCAGTAACTGCCTAGCTGGCAGTTAATGCCAGAAGGGCAGCTACTGTCCAGAGGCGGGGTAGTCTGGGTTCCCATGACGACCTTGTGGGACCGATCGCGGCAGGCCGCCGTCCAGGAGATCCTCGACACGGCGGTCCGGCTGTTCGCCGAACAGGGCTACGAGCAGACGACGATCGCGCAGATCGCCCGCGAGGCGGGCGTCTCGCAGCGCTCCCTGTTCCGCTACTTCGGCACCAAGGAGGACCTGGTCTGCGGCGACCAGGACGCGCTCGGCGAGCTCCTGAAGCGGACCGTCGAGCAACAGCCCGCCACCGTGTCCGCCTGGGACGCCCTGCGAGCCGGGTTCGAGACCGTCCTCACCGCCAACCACACCCCCGAGCGAGTACTCGAACTGTCCCGTCTGATCTTCAACACCCCGTCCCTGCGCGCCCGTTACATCGAGAAGCGGCTGAACTGGCAGACCCAGCTCGTCCCGGTCGTCCAGGCGCGCCTGGGCACCGCCCCCGGCCAGGGGCCCGACCCGCGCGCCAAGGCGATCGTCGCGACGGTCTTCGCCTGCGTCGACACGGCGAGCGAGCTCTGGGCCGAACACGAAGGCCGGCTCGACCTGACCGACCTCTACGACCAGTGCCTCACCGCGGTCAGGGGCGACGGCTGAGGCACCCGCCCGGCAAGCGGCACAGCCGCTAGTGTCATGTACGGGCCACTCAAGTCCTTCTTCTCGGTCAAAAATCGGGCGAGACGCGCACGCGGCCCGGTACCGGCGGGCGATCCGCTCCGGGCAACCGGAGAATGCCGGATACCGGGGGCCGGGTGTCGGACGGATCCGAAGGGGCGTGAGCCGGTGCAGACGGTGGCGGTTGAGGACTGGGCGGCCGACTGGGCACGGCGGGCCAGGGAGCTGGCGAGCGGGCGAATCGTGGCCGGGCTCCTGATCGACCTCATCGCCGATCCGCGGCAGCACCTCGCCCGGACGGCGACGTTCCCGGTGACGGCCGCGGCCGTGGCCCTGCGCGTCGAACCCGACCTCCTGCGCACGGCCCTCCAGGACCTGGCCGACGCGGGCCTGCTCGAACTGGACTGCCACGGGACGGCAGGGGCCGCGGGCGAGTTCGCCGTCGTGACCCTCACCTCCCCGACACCGCTGCGCGCACCGAAGCGCTCACGCCACGACGCCGGTGACACGGCCCCCGAACCCCACGGCCGCCCCTGGCCCTCCGACGACGCACTCGGCCCGCCCGAGCGGACGGGGCGGCCGTGACCTGGTCCTCGCCCGAGGACAAGGAGGCGGTGCGACGGGTGGCAGCCAGGCTCAAGATCTCTCACCCCTGGGCCGCCCCGGCCACCGTGGACGCCCTCTCGCAAGTGCCTACGCCGAACTGCGCGACGCCACGGCCCGGGCGTTCGTCCCGGTCCTGACGGAGCGCCGCGCCACTCGTGGCGTCCGCATTCCCTGGGAACGGCTGCCGCGGCTCCCTGCTTCGTTCCGTTCCGGAGCGATGAGTAAGGTGCAGGCCGGGGGCCGAGGACGGACTGAGAGCACAGGTGTGGCGTGCGCATTCTCCTGCTGGGGCCCGCGGAACTGCGGACCGCCGAGGGCGAGCCCGTCCATGTCGGCGGGGGCCGGCGGCGGGCCGTGCTGACGGCGCTCGCCCTGGAGGCGAACCGGGTCGTTCCGGTCGAGCGGCTGCTCGACCTCGCGTGGGACCACGACCCGCCGTCCACCGCGCGAGCCGCCCTCCAGGGGCACGTCGCCCGGCTGCGCACGCTCCTCCCCGACGGCCTCCGGCTCGACACCCGCGCTCCCGGCTACGTCCTGCACGCCGACCCTGACCTGATCGACGCCCACCGGCTCGCCCGGCTCCTCGACGAGGCCCGCGCGCACGCCCCTGACGCCGCCGGGGACGCGACGGCCGTGCCACTGCTGCGCGAGGCGCTCGCACTCTGGCGCGGGCCCGCCCTGGCCGACTGCGGCTCGGAGGCGGTCCGTGGGCTCGCCGCCGGACGGTTGGAGACGCTGCGGGTCGAGGCGTTGGAGGAGCTCGCCGAGCGGTCGCTGCGGGCCGGCCGGGGACGGTCGGTGACGGCCGAGCTGACCGCCGCCCTGACCGGGCACCCGCTGCGCGAGTCGCTCATCCGCCTCGCCGTGCTCTGCCTCCACCAGGAGGGACGGTCCGCCGAGGCCGTCGCCGTGTACGGGGAGGCCCGGCGCCGACTCGCCGAGGAGGCTGGCATCGACCCCGGCCCGGCGCTGCGCGAGGCACTGGCGCAGGTGCGGTCCCTCCCTTCCGAGGTGTGCGCCCCCACCGTTGTCCGCTTGCCACGCGAGCCCGGCCGGTTCGTCGGCCGCGAGGCCGAACTCGCCCGGCTCAGCGAGCACTTCGGGGGCGACGGCGGACCCCGCTCGCCGGTGCTCGTCACCGGCCCAGCCGGGGTCGGCAAGACGGCACTCGTCCTGCGCTGGGCCCACCGGCACACCGCCGCCTTCCCCGACGGGCGCGTCGCCGTCAACCTGCGCGGCTTCGACGAGACCGAGCCGCTGCGCCCGGAGGAGGCGCTCGCGGAGCTGCTACGCGCTCTCGGCGCCGACGAGGGCGCGATCCCCGCCACCGAGGAGGAGGCCGGCGCCGCGTACCGACGTCTGCTGGCCGGCCGCCGGGTGCTGATCCTCCTGGAGAACGCCCGGGACGCAGAACAGGTGCGCCCGCTGCTCCCGGGCGAGCCCGGCTGCGCCGTCGTGGTGACGAGCCGGCACCGGCTCACCGAACTCGTCGTGGGCGAGGGCGCCAGCGCCCTTCCGCTCGCGTCGCTGGACGCCGACGACGGGTTCGGCGTCCTCGCCGGGGTCGCGGGCCTGCCCCGGCTGGAGGCGGAGCGGGAGGCGGCGCAGCGGGTGGTCGAGCTGTGCGAGGGCCTGCCGCTGGCGCTGCGGATCGCGGGTTCGCGGTTGGCGACCCGGCCGCACTGGCGGGTCGCGACGCTGGCCGGGGAGCTCGCGGACGAGCGTTCCCGGCTGGCCGCGCTCGCCACCCAGGGCGCGTTGAGCGTCGCGGCGGCGCTGGAGCTGACGGTCCGGACGCTGCCCGCGCCGGCGGCGGAGCTGTTCCGGCTGCTCGGTGTGCACCCGGGGCAGCAGGTCGACACCACGGCGGCGGCCGCGCTGGCCGGCACCGGCCCGCGGGCGGCGGCCGGGGCGCTGGAGCTGCTGCACCTGGCGCACCTGGTGGTGGAGGTGGTGCCGGGCCGGTTCGAGCGTCACGACCTCGTACGGCTGTACGCACGGCAGGCGGCCGAGGAGTTGCCGCCCGCGACCCGCGACGCTGCGCTGGCGCGGCTGTTCGACCACTACCTCGCCGCGACGGCGGCCGGCCTGGTCCTGGCCCGGCCGGACGCCCGGCACCACCGACCGGACGAGCAACCATCGGGCGGCACGCCGGAGTTCGCCGCTTCCGCGGACGCGCTGGCGTGGTTCCGGGCCGAGGAGCCGGCCGTCCGGGGCCTGATCGCGCTCGCGTGCCAGTGGGGCCGGCACGAACACGCCTGCCGGATGGTCGAGAACGCCGGCTACCTCTACCTCGACGCGGGCCTGTTCCGCGCCTGGGAGGAGGCCGCCCGGCACGCGCTCACCGCCGCCGAGGCCGCCGGCACCGCCGGGGCCTGGCCGCACCTGTACTCCAACCACAGCATGTCGCTGGGCTGGCTCGGCCGGCGCCGGGAGGCCCTGGAGCAGTCCGCGCGGGCGGTGGCCGTCGCGGACCCGGAGAGCCGCCCGGTGCTCCGGCACCGCTACCTCAGCATGCGGACCAGCTTCATGAGCGACCACGGCGGGCCCGGGGACGTCCTGGACGGATTCGCGGAGACGGTCGCCGAGGCCCGGGCCGCGGGTGACGACCGGTCGCTGTCCCAGGCCCTCAACAACCTCGCCGACGCCCTCCGGCTGGCCGGGCGGGCGGCCGACGCCCTCGCCCCGATCGAGGAGTCGCTGGCCCTGCTCGCGGGCCGGGAGGCGGACCCGTACCTGGTGATCTCGACCAAGACCCACGCCCAGGTGCTGCGCGAACTCGGCCGCCCCGACGAGGCGGTGGCACAGATCCACCGGGCGCTGGAACTCGGCCGGGCCCAGGGCAACCACGCCCACGCGGAGTTCGACTTCGCCGATGTCATGGGCCAGGTGCTGTACGACCACGGGCGCACGGCCGAGGCCCGCCGGCACTGGGAGCGGGCGCTCGAACTCGCCACCGAGCAGGGGCGGATGACCAAGCAGGTGGAGCGGGTGCGGGCGCAGCTGGCGCAGTGCGGGCCGTCGTAGGCTCTGCCCCTCGGGCTCCCGGGGAGTCGCCAGCCACTCATCAGGGGAGCCTCGCTCACGCGAGGCCCCACGACGGGATCAGACGGTGAGCACGAGCTTGCCCTGGAGGTGACCTGCGTCCAGCAGCCGGTGCGCGTCGACGACGCGCTCGAACGGGAACGTCTCCTGCACGTGCACCCGGAGCCCGCCCTGTTCGACGAGTTCGACGAGACCTCGCAGGGCGACCGGATCGGGGTCGACCGCGATGCCGCTGAAGCGCAGGCCGGCCGCCTCGTACCTGGCGGCGAGCTCCGCATCGGCCTCGGCGACCGCCGTCACCAGGTGACCGCCCGGGCGGAGCACTTCGAGCGACCGCTCGACGGTGTCGCCGCCGATCGTGTCGAACACGACGTCGATGTCGCGGACCGCCCGAGTGAAGTCGACCGCCGTGTAGTCGATCACCTCGTCGGCGCCCAACCCCTCGACGAACGTCCGCTTGCTCCCGCCGGCGGTCGCGATCACGTGCGCGCCGAGCGCTTTCGCGATCTGGACGGCGACGTGGCCGACCCCGCCACCGCCGCCGTGGACCAGGACGCGGTCCCCCTCCGTCACGCCGCCCAGGTCCACGAGGCCCTGCCACGCCGTCAGCCCGACGACCGGCAGCGCCGCCGCCTCGACGTGCGAGAGCGACGCCGGCTTGCGTGCCAGGTGCAACGCCGGCGCCGACACCACCTCGGCGTACGCGCTCGCCGCCCGTGGGAACAACGGCATCCCGAACACCTCGTCGCCGGGCCTGAACCGCCACGTCTGCGGCGCCTCCTCGACCACGCCGCTGATGTCCCAGCCGAGGACGAACGGCGGCCGGCCGAGCAGCGGGAACTCGTCGGCGCGCAGGCGCGCCTCCAACGGGTTCAGCCCGATCGCCTTGACGCGGACGAGAACCTCGGTCGGGAGGGGGCGGGGCTCGGGCACGTCCACGATGGTGAGCACCTCGGGACCGCCGAGCGTCTGCTGGGTGATTGCTCGCATGACTCTCCTGGCTTCGTAGGGGGAGGGAATCCAGGCTAGGTTTCCGATAGGAACCGGCAGGTACCTTTGGCGCCATGAGCGGTTTCGGTCCCGGCGATCCCTTTCTCTCCGACTGTCCGGCGCGTCTGGTGGTCGAGCTCATCGCCGACAAGTGGACCGTGGTCGTGCTCTACGGCCTCAGCAAGGGCCCGGTCCGCCACGGCGAGCTCATCAAGCTGATCGGCGGCATCTCCCGCAAGGTGCTCACCCAGACGCTCCGCCGGCTCGAAGCGCACGGACTCGTCCGCCGCCACGCCTACGCCGAGGTGCCACCCCGCGTCGAATACGAGCTCACCCCGCTCGGGGCGACGCTGATCGACCCGATCCACGTCCTGACCGAGTGGGCGAGGGCGAACGGCGACGCAGTGCTCGACGCGCTCGACGCCGACCCCGAGCCGGTCACCCCTGGCGAGTGAGGCCCTGCCAGGGCACCGAACATCCTCCCGGCCGCTTCCAGGTATCGCCCGGGGCCGACGGCCGTGAACCGATCGGGCCCGGCGGGCCGTGCAACCTGGCGGACACCGTCACCCGGGGAGAGAAACGTGACCACTACGGCGACACCGAGGCAACCAGCCCTGGTCTGCTGCGCGGCAGCTCTCGGGCTCGTCGTGACGGGACTCCTCGCGGTGTGCGTCCCGCCGCCCCCGCCCGTGCCCGCGCCGCCGACGCCGGTCGGGGTGGCAGGACCCGCCGCGGCCGACGACCCGGCCCGGGTTCCGTCGGGGCCGGCCCGCACCGGGGTCCGGCAGGTCCTGGAGACCGCTGCGGACGTCGACGGGGGCCTCCGGTGAGCGGGAACGGGACCGCCCGCCCGAAGCCCCCCGGCGTGCAACTCCCCTGGATCGCCGAGGAACCGGTCCCGCCCCGGCCCACGGCCGCCGAGCGGCTTCGCACCGCCGTCGACCTCGTCGCCGCACGCCTGCCGCTGAACCTGCGCCGCCTCGGCGACCGTTCGCGCTGGGACGCGCGCCGGGTGGCGATGGCGGCATCGATGGCCACCGGCGTCGTCCTCCTGATCGCCGCCCCCTTCCTCAAGCCCGGCGCCACCGCCGGGGACCCGGCCGCGGCCGCCGCACCGACCGGCAGTTCGCCCTTCGGCACACACGGCCGGGCGCACCCGCCGACGTCCTCCCCCACCGATCCGGCCGCCTCGACGGACCCGGCGGCGTCGCCCAGCCCGTCCGCCACACCGGTGGAGAGCCCGTCGGCCACGCCGTCCACCACCGACACGCACCCGCCGTCGCCGACGGCCGTGCCCGCCCGGTCCAGCGCCGCGACCACGCCGTCGGCCGCCGCAGCCGCGCCCGCCCCGGCGGCGCCCACCTCGGCGGCACCGCCCGCACCACCCGCGTCGCCCGTGCCACCCGCTCCGCAGCCCGCCGGCTTCCGGGCCGTCGCCGGGCCCGGCTGCTCCGGCCCGGGCGCGCGCTACCAGGAGGTCGGCGCGTTCCACCAGGGCACGGACGGCTGGGTGACCGTCAACAGTGGCGGCTACACCGGCGACTCCTGCAACGGGCAGTACGACGCGGTGCCGATGTCCGGCGACCGCGCGAAGGACGACAACAGCACGTACGCGCTGTGGACCTTCGACGTCGGCGCGAGCGCGGCCGGCTGCGCCGTCTCCGTGTACGTGCCGGACTCGACGTCGGTCCAGCAGGTCGGCGGCGCCCCCGCGTACTACACGGTGGCCGGCGCGTCCGGCGCCGACCTCGGCTCGTTCACCGTCGACCAGGTCGGCCGGCACGGCAGTTGGGTGGACGCGGGCACCTTCCGCCCCCAGGGCGGCCCGCTGGTCGTCCGCCTCCACAACCGCGGCCAGGACTGGACGGGCTCCGGCCAGCCCACCCACGCCCACCTCGCAGCGGCCGCGCTCCGGGTGAGCTGCCAGGGGTGATGGTTTCGCAGTAGGGCACAGTCCTGCCGGCCGAGACCGCCCGCAAGCCGGGGCGGGACGCGGCGATGTCGACAGCACCCTTGCCGCAGCAGGCCCCGTGCATTCGCGGCGATCCGACACGATGACTCACACGTGGCAGTGCAGGCCGACCAGGAGGGTGTCGCCCGGGAGGTCTACGAGGTAGCGGTCGACGTGCTGCTGACCGTCCGGCAGCTCGGGCCGGTGCGGACAGTCATCCCGGTGACGGCAGGCACCGTGCGCGACCGGTCCGCCGTCCTCGTACCACCAGCCGCCCAGCGAGAGCACGTTGCGTCGGGGCAGGGCCCCGGCCGCCCGGCCTTCGACGAACCGCTCCCGGGGTTTCTGTCCGACCTGGACGACCGGGTCGGGGAGGAAGAGGAAGTTCGAGGAGTACCGCGCGGTGGAGAGCCCGGCCCGGTGTTCTTCGAAGGCTCGCAGCAGGGGCTGGGACCAGTAGTCCGCCGCGGCCTGCTCACGGGAGTAGGCGCAGCCCTCGGTCACATGGCGGCCGTAGTAGACGTCATAGGGCTGGGCGGCGGGCAACGCGGCCGCCGACCGGTGCCAGTGCAGCCAGACCGCGTCCGCCAGTTGCCGGGCCTCCTCGGTGGAGGCCCCGAAGTCCAGCAGCTCGCGCGGCCCTCCGGCGCACCAGCCCGCGTCGTTGACCGGCGACTCGACGTAGCCTCCCCAGCGGCTGGGACGAGGAGCGACCAGCCGAGGATCCGTCTCATGGCCCGGCAGCACGTTGAACGCGCGGCCGACGATCCGCCAGGAGTCCCAGATGCGGTTCTCCTCCCGGCCCGGGGCATCGAGGTAGAAGGGCTCCATCGCCTCGGCGACTGCCTCCTCGACCCGCTCGGCCGCCTCCGCTGGGAGACACAGGGTGATGCTCGTACCTGCCACCGCGGCATCAGACCACGTCGTGATCGGCGCCGGCAACCGGGATTCTCCGCCCGGCAGTTGGTGACGCGGCGGGGGCTCGGCTGTGGATGGCAGGTGAAAGCTGGAGGGTCTGGAGCTGCTGGACGCCGGTGATCTGCTGTCGGAGAAGCGAGAGCACCTCAGGCCCTGCCCTGGGCGTCGCGGACCGCGCATGCAAGGATGTCGCCGTGCTGATCCGAAGGAGCAATGCCGCGTAGGCGGCCGAAGGGGCTGCGCGCTTCGCAGTGGCAGCCCGGACGAGGTGCGCCGGTTCGCCGCATCCGCGGCGTGTCCGGGCTGACCCGTGCCGCCATCCGACGGTTGGAGCACGAGCGGTTGTGGACCGGCGCCGTGGCCGGTGCTCTCGCTGAATGCCGGCGGTATCTGAGCCAGTCCGGACGTGTCCTGCCAGAGCCCGAGACGGGCTGCGACGAGTGCAACCCGATACTCGCGCGCGACCTCCCGCAAGCGGTGCTGGTGTGGCTTCCCGTGGGCGCCGGAGTCGATCTCGGTCGACTGGTCGCACGTCTTGACGCCGAATTCGATCGCCGAACCGTGCTGCGCCCCGAGCGATTGATGTCCGACAGCCCCTGGGGCGTGGAGGGCTCGTGGCGGAGCCGACTCCTCGATGGTTGAGCCCGAGTCGCGAGGCCCAGCCGGTGGCCCGCATCCAGCTCGACCTTCGCAGGCTCCAACCTGGGTAATCGAGCCCCCGGAGCAGGGGGCGCCGAGCACGTCGAACGACCGGCTCAGTGGATGTTGGCGCCGCTCGGCTGGAGTTCCCTGTCGCGCGTCGTCTCCCGTTGTCGCCAGGCGCCGGGTGGTTCGCCGTGGTGGCGGCGGAAGGCGGCCGCGAAGGCGTAGGGCGAGCCGTAGCCGACGTTGCGGGCGATGCTCGCCAGGCCGAGTTCGCCCGTGCGCAGGTGGTCGCGCGCCAGGGCCATGCGCCAGTCGGTCAGGTACTGCATGGGGGTCTGGCCCAGCGCGTCGTGGAAGGTGCGGGCGAAGGCGGCCCGGGACAGGCCGCTGATCGCGGCGAGTTCGGGGACGGACCAGGGGTGGGCGGCGTCCTCGTGCATGGCCTGGAGGGCGGCGCTCAGGCGGGGGTCGGCGGAGGCCCGGTACCAGCGGGGCGCGGTCGGGCTACGGCGGAAGTCGCTGCGGATGGCGAGCACCAGGAGGACGTCGAGGAGCCGGTCGAGCACGGTGGCCTGCCCCGGTTCGGAGCCGGCCAGTTCGTGGGAGAGCAGGGCGATCACGTCCCGCAGCGGATCGCCGACGGCCGCTTGCAGCGTCAGGACCCGGGGAAGTGCCTCCAGCAGCCCGTTGCCGATGTCGCCGGAGAACCGGTAGGCGCCGCAGAGGAACACGGTCGACCCGGGCGTGTCCGCCTCCCCGTCGTGGGCGTGCCGGGCCCGGAACTCGTCCGGTTCGAGGCAGTCGGTGCCGGGCTCGTGGCCGATGTAGTGGTCCGTGCCGCCGCGTACGAGCGTCACCTCGCCGGGCACGAGTTCCACCGCGCGCCCAGGGTCGTGGGCGTCGAACCACAGCCATCCCCGACCGCGGACGACGGTGTGCACGGACAGCTGGATCGTGCCGGCCAGCCGCAGCCCCCACGGGGGCTCGGCGACCGTCCGGGCGAAGACCGCGCCGCCGGCGCGTGCCCGCGCCAGGTGATCACGCAGTAGGTCCACCCGATCAGTATCGGCAGAGCGATCGCCGAGGGCAACGATCGGAGCGTTTGACGTAAAAGAACGAGCGATTCACACATTGATCCGCTCACCGGCTCGCTCTCACGATGGATCCATGACTGGATCACCGCAGACCACGCTCGTTCTCGGCGGAACCGGCCGCACCGGCTCGCTCCTGGCGAAGCGGCTCGCCGATCGGGGGCGGGACGCCCGCACCGCCGCCCGCCACGGCGCCGACGTCCTGTTCGACTGGGACCGCCCGGCCACCCACGCCGACGCCCTGCGCGGCATCGACAGCCTCTACCTCGTCACGCCCGTTATGCGGGCGACGTACGCCGCCCAGGTCGCGGCCTTCCTCGACCTCGCCGAAGCCACCGGCGTGCACCACGTCACCTACCTGAGCACCTACGGCGCCGACGACGCCCCACCGCAGATCGACATCAAGGCCGTCGAAACCGACCTCGCCGCCCGCACGGGCATCACCCACGCCATCCTGCGCCCCGCCTGGGTGATGCAGAACTTCACCGACACCCATCTGCCCGTCGCCGACGGGGCGATCACGGTCCCCACCGGCAGCGGCACCGAGGCCTTCGTCGACGCGGCCGACATCGCCGCCGTCGCGGCCGAGACGCTGCTCGCCCCCGACGTCCATGCCGGCGCCCGGTACGCGCCCACCGGACCGCAGGCCCTCACGGTCGGCGAAGTCGCCGACATCATCACCGCCGTGACCGGACAGCCCGTCACACACCACGACCTCGACCCCGAGGCCTGGATCGGCGGCGCCGTCGCCGCCGGAGTCGTCCCCGCCGACTACGCCGTGATGCTCCGCTGGCTGACCGACAGCATCATCGCCGGCAACGGGTCCACGCCCAACGAGGACGTCGAGCAGGTCACCGGCCGGAAGCCGACCTCCTTCCGGGAGTTCGCGCGGCGCAACGCCCACGCCTGGGCCGCACGGACGGGTGCGTGACCATGTCCATCGACGACCTTGAGGACTTCGCGGCACTGGACCCGTTCTTCCGGATCATCCGCGAAGGCCTCGCGGGCCTGGTCGACGGCGATCACTTCTTCGACCTCCTGGCCGAGGACGTCGTCGTCGAGTACGTGGTCTCCGTCCCCGGCTACCCGCGGCGCGTCCAGGGCCGCCGGGCGGTCGCCGACCTGTACCGCGGCTACGGCGACGCGATGGTCCTGACCGGCGCGGACGAACTGGCCGTCCACCGGGACCCGGACGCCTCCGTGGTCGTCCTGGAGTACGCCGTGCACGGGCGCGCCATGCGCACCGGGCGCCTTTACGACAACCACTTCGTCTCGGTGATCACCGTCAAGGACCGCGAGGTGACGCACTGGCGCGACTACCTCGACCCCGTCGCCGTCTTCCGTGCCCTCGGATGGCCGGCCGATCCCCACTGACGGGGTGAGCCGCGGGGGCGTACGGATGCTGCCGGCCGTCCGGGTGTGACGGTGCGGCCGACCGCTCGGGGCCGCGGGCTTCTACCGGGCCTGCTCGGCCTCCCTGCGGCGGCGCGTACCGATCATGCCGAAGCCTCCGCCGAGCACCAGCAGGGCTCCCGCACCCTCGACGAGCATGCTCGTCGCGTCACCTCCGCCGGTGGACGCCAGGGGCTGGCCGTTGCGGGTGGTTCCCTCGGCTGTGGCCGCCGGGGCGGCGGCGACGGGCGTGGTGGTGGCGGCGGTCGTGGTGGTGGCGGTGGTGGTGGTACCGGTGGGCGTCGACTGACCCCGCGTCGGGTCCGCGGTCGGCAGGGTGGTGCCCGTTGCCGGGGCGGTTGACGGGGCGCTCGACGTGGCCGTCGTCGTCGGCTGGGCGGTCGGGCCGGCCGTCGGACCGGCCGTCGGGCCGGCCTCCGGGGTGCAGTCCGCGGTGGGTGCCGCCGTCGGCGAGGTGTGCTGCTTCGAGGGGGACGCGGCCGGGCTGGTAGGCCTGGGCGTCCCGTGCCTCGGCCGGTCCGCCGTCGGGCTCTGCGACCGGGCGTCCGCCGTCGGGCCGTCGGACGGATCGCCGGACGGGTCACCGTCGTCCGCCGCCTCGGCGGAGGCGGTCGCCGCGGCGCGCCGGGCCTCCTTCATTCCCGCCGTCTCCTCGCCGCCCTCCGTCGGCTTGGCCGTCTCCGCGCGGCGAGCCGTCAGGCGGGTCCCCGGCGTCGGGCTCACCCCGGGCACCGGCGACTCGCCGTCGTCCGCGGGCTTGGCGGTGGCGGTGAGCCCGGTCGAGGGCTTCGAGCCGGGGCAGTGCGAAACGCCGCCGGCCGGCCCGGACGGCACCGAATCGGCGTGGTACCCCGCCACGATCCTCGTGAACTCGTACGGCTCCTGCTGGATCCCGCCGCAAACCGAGGCGGCGTCCTTGGTGAACGCGCCGGCGCAGGGCCGGTCCCGGTTGACGGCCCAGTAGGTGAAGCGGGCGAGGTGGTGGGAGGCGGCGAAGTCCCGCATGGCGCGGAAGTCCGCCGGGCTGACGACCTCGTCCGGGCTGTCGGAGCGCCCGTTGATGGACGACAGGCCGGAGTGCCGCCACGCGGTGTCCTGGTCGTAGCCGTACGCGCGGACGAGGGTCTGCTGGAGGCCGGTGACGGCGGAGACGGTCACGTCGACCATCGTGCCCGGGTGGTTGTCGAAGTCGAACGGCATCACCACCCAACCGTCCACCTGCACACCGGCCTTGGCCGCCCGCGCGATCAGGTCGGCGCCGGAGGCGTCGGGGCCGTTCAACTCGGCACTGAAGGTGACGAAGACCCGCAGGCCGGGGTTCTTCGCCTTGACCGCGCCGAGCGCGTCCACCACCCGCTGGCGGGCGTCGGCGTGGCTCAGCTCGGTGTCCTCGATGTCGATGTCGATCGCCTTGAGCTGGTAGGCGTCGATCACCTTCTGGTAAGCGGCGGTGAGTTGGGCGGAGTCCGCACACTTCTCGCCGAGCTTGGCGCCGTCCCAGCCTCCGAAGGAGGCCACGACGTCGCCGCCCGCCGCGCGGATCGCCCTGATCTTCGCCTCGTCCTGGCCGCCGCTCAGCGGGCGCTGCCCGTCCCACTTCGGATCGCAGCCCTCGCCGGCGAGCAGGAAGGCGAGGGTGAACTGCTTGAGCCCGGTCGCCTTCATCACGTCGACCGGGTCCTGGGCGTCACCCCAACCCAGGTACTCGTAGGCGGCGTTGAGGCCGATCGGATCGACGGTGGCGGCCGGGGCGCCGTTCTGCGCGACGATCAGGACGCCACCGGCCGCGATCGCGGTGGCGGCTGCGGCGATCCGACGACGACGGCTGAGCCGGTGCTTGGGCATGACGGGGGCGCTCCTGAACTGGGACGGAACCGGGGGACGGCCGCGAGGAATCCGACGCGAGGCGCACACCGCGGACGGCAACCGGCACCCGCCCCGGGTTCCGCCACCGCCCACGGGGAGGTCCTCGCCGAGGGATACGGCGCACCACCCCCGGCCGGTTCACCACCGGCTCTCGCCGGGTAGCGCGGTGAGCCGCCGACGATGAATGCTCAGCGATGGCTGAGTGGCCGGCCGGTCAGTCGATGCCTTCGACTATGCGGAAGTCGCGCTCGAAGCCGTCGGGGAGGGCCACCAGCGCCTTCTGGTACGCCTCGCTCTCGTATGCCGCGACAGCCTCTTCAAAGCCGTCGAACTCGACCAGAACGACGCGTTGCGTGATTCCGGCCTCGTGGGCGACGACTCGACCGCCGCGGGACAGGACGCGCCCGCCGCCGGCCCGGACAGCGGGACCGGCCAGCCCGTTGTAGGCAGTCAGCATCTCAGGGTCGGAGATGGCGGGGTAGACGCTGACCCAGTAGCCCTTGGCCATGGAAACCTCCCGTGTTCGGACGGACACGTCCGACTTCGAATTGACACTCGGATCGATCGATCCCGGCATGCGCAGGTTAGGACGTGATGAGCGGCCGAGGGAAAGACCGGTACGGGATAGAGTCAGAACGGATCGTTATCAATCGGCAGGGAGGGCACGTGGCGCCGGATACCGTGAGCCTGCGCTACTTCCTGGTGCTGGCGCAGGAGTTGAACTTCACCCGCGCGGCCGCACGGATCGGTATCGCACAGCCCGCACTCAGCGCCCGGATGCGCCGGTTGGAGGCGGAACTCGGTACGGCCCTGCTGGTCCGCGACACGCGCAGCGTCGTATTGACCACGGCCGGTGCGGCTTTGGCGGAGTCCGCGCCGCCCGCGCTGGCGGCGCTGGACCGGGCGTGGGACACCGCCCGGAGCGCGGCGGCCGGTGAACTGGGCACGCTGCGCATCGGATACAGCCTCAGCGCCGGCGCCGAGACGGCACCGGCCCTGGTGGACAGGCTGATGCGCGGCAACAGCGGACTCGAGGTCGGCGCGGTCCCGATGGCGACGCCGGAGATCTCCCCCGCGGTCGCCGACGGCCGCATCGAAGCCGGGATCACCCGCGGTGAACAACCGGGTCGTGGCGTGCGCCGGTTCCTGCTGCGGCGTGCGCGCATCGGGGTCCAGCTGGCGCAGCACCATCCGCTGGCCGAGCACCCGGAGATCGAGATCGCCGACGCGGCCGCGTATCCGCTGCGACTCCCGGACCCTGCGGCCAACCCCGTGGTCCACGATCAGCTGTCCGCCGTGTTCCGGGACACCCGACCACACCCCCGATTCCACACGCCCGCAGTCTCTTTCGACATGTCTCAGCACGACCTGCGCGACGGGGTCACCCTCGCCCCGGCCGGAGAAGCCGCGGCCACGGCACAACCGGCCGGTCTCACCTGGCGACCGCTGCGGGGCGCGCCCAGCCTGACGTTCCACCTGGTCCTCCCCCGCGAACAGTCGCCACTGCACCGCCGCATCCGTACCGTCGCCAAAACCTTGGCGCACGAGCTGGGCTGGCTTCCGGACTGACGCGCAAGAAGTCAAGCGGGTCCAGCGAAGGTGAGCCCGGAAGCTGCGGGATGATCTTGGTGGGTCGGCAGTTGCAGTCCGGCGGGAGCGTCCTCGGCCGGGTCGATTCGATCGGTCCAGCGAGAACGTGGGAGATCGGACCCTGGATCTTCCCGAGGGTAAGGCCGGCTCCGCCTCCCTCAAGTACCGTAACTTCGCATGATCGAATCCGAGATTGAGATCAGCGAGGATCTGGTCCGCGACCTGTTGCGGGAACAGCATGCGGACCTGGCCGACCTACCCATCCGCGAGGTGGCGGGCGGCTGGGGCAACCAGATGTGGCGCCTCGGGGACACGTTGGCCGTCCGGATGCAGCGCATGGACAAGCTCCCCGATCTGCAGCTCAAGGAACGCCGCTGGCTGCCGGTGCTGGCCCCGCGCCTGCCGCTTCCGATCCCGATCCCGGTGCGAGACGGGGTACCGTCCGAGCGCTTCCCCAAGGTCTGGACCGTCATGACCTGGGTGGAAGGCACGCCGCTGGACCACGGCTCGATCACCTGCGGCGACCACGCCGCCGACACGCTGGCGGCCTTCCTCAAGGCGCTGCATGCGGAGGCGCCCGCCGACGCGCCGGCCGCCTCGGACTTCGGCGCTCACCCCAGGGAGTGCACGGACGGCTTCGAGGGCTTCCTGCGGGCCGTGGAGCTCGGCGGCTTCGCCGAGGACGACATCCGGGCCGTGTGGGACGACGCGGTGGCGGCTCCCGAGTGGGACGGCCCGCGCGTGTGGGTGCACGGCGACCTGCATCCCGCGAACGTCGTCGTTGCGGACGGGACGTTGGCGGGCGTCGTCGACTTCGGCGCGGTCTTCGCCGGCGACCCGGCGTGGGACCTTGCGGCCGCCTGGCTGCTGCTCCCCGCGGGCGGTGCCTCACGGTTCTTCGACGGCTACGCGCAGGCAGACGACGCGGCGGTACGACGGGCGCGCGGGCTGGCCGCGATGAAGAGCCTGTTCCTGATGCTGATGGGCCAGAACGGGGACCGAGGCCTGCCGGGCGGCAAGCCGCAGTGGGGGCCGGCAGGCCGGTCGGCACTTGATCGTGTCCTGAAGGGCCTTTGACGTCGGCATGGATCAACCGGCTCTGCCCGAGCCGGCACTCGTCTCCAGTCGCGTTGAGCTTGTCCGGGGAAGCCGGGCGCCGCAGTTCGCGCTGTCAGGGCCGAGGGGGCGGACTACCGACGGGGCTGTGAAATCGACTCAGGCCCGGTGCGCAGTGGCGCACCGGGCCTGGGCCTTGAGTGGTAGCGGGGACAGGATTTGAACCTGCGACCTCTGGGTTATGAGCCCAGCGAGCTACCGAGCTGCTCCACCCCGCGTCGGTGAACCCGACTGTACGGCACATCGGGTGTGCGGTCGAATCGCTTTCCTCGCCGCGGCCTCCGAGACCCCGATCAACCGCGGGCGCGCTGTGTGCCGGCGAGAGCGCGGATCAGCCGGACTCGGGTGGCCCGCCGGGCCTCGCCCCCGGTGTCCGGGCATCCGCCGCGACGGCCACACGGACCTCGGCGGGCTTCGCGTGCACCACCTCGGGGGCGGCGCGCAGCAGGTCGGCCAGCAGGCGGTCCAGCGGATCGGGCTCCGCGTGGTCGGGCCACGGCTCGGGGGTCGGCGCCGGGCGGATCCCGGCCAGGGTTCGGCTCAGCCTGTCCACGAGGACCCCCGGCCCGGTGCACGTCTCGCGTTCGGCCGTGGCGCGTTCCGAGACCTGGCGGGTCAGTTCACCGACCAGTCTCCGGGCCAGCTCCAGCTCCTGCTCGGCGGTTTCGAACGCCCTCGCCGAGATGCTCTGCGGCGGGATGGCATCCGCGAGCGGCGCCAGCGCGGCCGTGGCGGCGTCGACGGTGTGGTCGAGCAGGCGGCGGACGGCAGCGGCGCGGTCGGCGGCGGGGAGCTCGGCCGCGAGTTCGGCGGCGTAGAGGCGGGCGAGGCGGTCGCTGCGGAAGCGGCCGGGGGAGGCTTCCTGGACGAGGTGGGCCGCGTCGAGCTCGGCGAGGAGTTCCCGGGCCCGCGCGCGGGTGACGTCGGCGAGGGCGGCCCCGGCCGCGCTGTCGAGGGCGCCGCCGGGGTGGAGGCCGGAGAGGGCGAACAGGCGGCGGGCTTCGGCGGGCAGGGCGCGGACGGTCCGGCCGAGTGCGGCGGCGATGCCGAGGGCGCCGCCGGTGGCGAGGGCGGCGAGGCCGGTGCGCTCGTCGGACATCTCGTGCACGACGTCGCCGAGGACCCAGCCCGGGCGGGAGGCGAGTCGGGCGCCGGCGACCCGCAGGGCGAGCGGCAGCCGGTCGCACAGGGCGGCCAGGCGGCGGGCGGCGGCGGGGTCGGCGGCGACGCGTTCGGCGCCGACGACGCGGCCGAGGAGTTCGACGGCCTCGTCCTCCGGCAGGCCGCCGACGGGCAACGGGATGGCGGCCTCGCTGACCACGAGGTCGGTCAGCCGGGAGCGGCTGGTGATGACGACCACGGGCTCGGGCGCGCAGGGCAGGAGCGGCTCGACCTGTTCCGCGGAGCGGGCACCGTCGAGGACGAGCAGGAGCCGGCGACCCTCGGTCAGCTTGCGCAGCAGCGCGCCCGCGCGGCCGGGGTCGGCGGGGCGTTCGGCGGCCGGAACACCGAGCCGGGCGAGGACGACGTCGAGGGCCTCGGCGGTGGTGAGGGGCTCCTCCTCGCCGAAGCCGCGGAGGTCGACGTGGACGCGGCCGTCGGGGAACCGGTCGGCGCGGGCGTGCGCCCAGTGCAGGACGAGGCTGGTCTTGCCGGCGCCGGCGACGCCGGTGACGAGCACCGGGCGGCCGTCGGCGCGGCGGGCCGCTTCGTCGAGGCGCCGCAGTTCCACGGCGCGGCCGACGAGGCCGGTGCCGGTGCGCGGCAGCGCGGCACCGGGCGCCGGGGCGGGCGGGGCCGCGGAAGCAGACGCACGGACCGCCGGAACGGCCACGGCGTCGGCAGCCTGCCGCAGGAGGTGGCCCGGTGCCAGCCCCCGGCTCGCGAGCCGCTCGTGGAACCGCGCCAACGCGAGGCGCGCGTCGGCGGGCCGGCCGGCCTGGTGGAGGCAGCGGATGAGCAGGGCCGCGGCGGGTTCGCGCAGCGGGTCGGCCGCGACGGCGGCCTGGAGGTCGTCGAGGGCGTCGGCACCGCGGCCGACGGTCAGCAGCCGCTCGGCGAGCCGCTCGACGGCGAGCGCGCGGGCGGTGTCGAGCCGCCGGCCGGCGGTCTCGGTCAGGACGCGCGACCCGCAGTCGCTGAGGGCGGGCCCGTCCCAGAGGTCCAGGGCCTCGCGCAGCAGCGCGATGGACCGCTCGGTGTCGGCGGCGTCCTCGGCGGCGGCGCTGAGCCGTTCGAAGCGCTTGGCGTCGACGAGGTCGGGCTCGCCGACGAGGACGTAGCCCTGAGCCCTGGTCAGGAGGGTCAGGCCCTCGCAGAGGCTGCGGCGGACGGCGGACACGTGCCCCTGGAGGGCAGCGCGCGCGGTGGGCGGCGGCGCGCCCTCCCACACGGTGTCGAGCAGCCGGTCCACCGTGACGTGGCCGTTGAGCTCGCTGGCAAGCAACGAGAGCACGGCGCGCCGACGGGCACCCGTCAGGCCGACGGGGCGCCCCTGCGGACAGTGGACTTCGACGCGGCCCAGCAGCCGGACGCGCACACCCAACTCCCTGAGTACCCGAGGACGGACGGAACGGCCTGAGGATACGAAGTGGTTCGATCTTCGTCCAAGTGCCCGAATCCATTGGTTAAGTAATACAACTACCGTGCACAGAAAGAGATTTGGAGCACTCCGACGGCCAATGGTCAACACTCAAGGTTCGCCCGGAGTTCACCTTGGGCTCATCGTGCCCACGGCATCTCCGCCGCTCCGCAGGGTGGCCATCGCCCCATATCGACGCGCGTAGACTCACATGCTGGACAGGATGATTGAATGACCGCCCCGGCTCCTCCGCCGGGACGCGGCGGACATGGGGAGCGCATGCGCATTCGGCTGCTCGGGCCCACCGAGCTGAGGGCCGCGGACGGCCGCACGGTGCCGGTCGCCGGGGCCAAGCGCCGCGCGGTGCTGGCCCTGCTGGCGCTGGAGCTGGGCCGGTGCGTCCGGATCGAGCGGTTCTACGGCCTGCTGTGGGACGACGAGCCCCCGATCCAGGCGAAGGCCGCGCTCCAGGGGCACATCGCCGCGCTGCGCAAGCACCTGCACGGCACGCCCCTGACCCTGCACACCCAGGCGCCCGGCTACCTCCTCGACGGCGACCGCGAGTGCGTCGACATCCACCGCTTCACCACGCTCACCACCCGCGCCGCCGACGAACCCGACGACGAAGCCGCGGCCGCCCTGCTCGGGCAGGCCCTCGCCCTCTGGGACGGGCCAGCCCTCGCCGACCTGCCCGCCACCGAGCAACGGCACGGCCTCGCCAACCAGTTGGACCGCGCCCGCGAGCAGGCCCTGCACGACTGGACGGAACGCCTCCTGCGCACCGGCCGGGGTGCCGCCGCCCTCCCGTCGCTCGAACGGCACCTGCACACCGACTGGCTCCAGGAGCCCACCGTCGCCCTGCTCGTGCGCTGCCTGCACCAGGCCGGGCGCCCGGCCGAGGCCCTGCGCCTCTACCACCGCGCCCGCGCCGGCCTCGCGGCCGAGCTGGGCATGTGGCCGGGCACCGCCCTCCAGGCGGCCCTCGCCGTCGTCCTGGCCGACGAGCGCGCCACTGCGGACACCGGCACCTCCGAGAATCCGCCGGCCGCCCCGGCACGGCCCACCGCCGCCACCCCCCGGTCCACCACCGGCTCGCTCCCCCGCCGGACCGCCGGCTTCGTCGGCCGCGACGCCGAACTGCGCTGGCTCGACCAGGCCTGCGGCCCCGGCCGTCCCGACCACGCGCTCGCCGTCGTCGTCGGCGCGGCCGGCGCCGGCAAGACCGCGACCGCCGTCCGCTGGGCCCACACCGCCGCCGGCGGCTTCCGCGACGGACACCTCCACTGCGACCTGCGCGGCTTCGACCCCGCCCGCCCCAGCGAACCCGCCGAGGTGCTCGGCCGGTTCCTGCGCGCCCTCGGACTCGCCGAGGCCGAGATCCCCGAGGACCACGCCCGACGCGGCGCCCTCTACCGCGCGCTCACCGCCGAGCGCGAACTGCTGGTGCTCCTCGACAACGTCCGCAGCGCCGAGGACGTCACCGAACTCCTGCCCGCAGGGCCTCGCAGCGCCACCGTCGTCACCAGCCGGCACACCCTGGAGGACCTGGTCGTCACCGAGGGCGCCGCCCTGCTGCGCCTCGAACCCCTGCCCCAGACCGACGCCCTCGCACTGCTCTCCCAGGTGCTCGGCGTGGAGCGCCTCGCCGCCGAACCCGTCGCCGCCCGACGGCTGGCCGGGCTCTGCGACCACCTGCCGCTCGCCCTGCGGATCGCCGCCGCCCGCCTCGCCGCCCAGCCCGCCTGGAGCGTCGCCGACCTCGTCGCCGAGGCCGAGGACGAGCGCACCCGGCTGCCCGCACTCGACGCCCAGGGCGGCGTCAGCGTGCGCTCCGCCCTCAACCTGACGCTGCGCCGCCTGCCCCCGACCGCCGCCCGGCTCGTCGCCCTGCTGGCCGTCCACCCCGGGCCGGAGATCGACGTGCCCGCCGCCGCCGCACTGCTGGAGGCCCGCCCGGCCGAGGTCCGCGGCGCCCTCGGCGAACTCGCCGCCCACCACCTGCTCACCGAGACCGCCCCCGGCCGCTACGGCCGCCACGACCTCGTCCGGCTCTACGGCCGCGAGCTGCTCGACGGCGACCCGCCCGCCCGGCGCCACGCCGCCCTCGTCCGGCTGCTCGACTACTACCTCACCGCCGCGATGGCCGGTGCGAGCCGGCTCCAGCCGCACCTCACCGAGTTCGAACAGCCGGTCGCGTTCCCGCCGCCCGACCTGCCCCACCTGCCGGACGTCCGCACCGCCCTCGACTGGTTCCGCACCGAGGAGCCCACCGTCCGCGCCCTCGTCGCCGCCGGCGCCCGGGCCGGCGAGGGCGACCGCTCGTGGCGGCTCGCCTTCCTCGCCAACTGCCTCTACTTCGGCGCCGGACGGCTCACCGACCGCCTCGACTGCCTGCGGCACGGCCTCACCGCCGCCACCCGCACCGGCGACCCGGTCGCCACCGCCCTCGTCGAGGCCGCCACCGCACGGGCGCTCAGCGGAAAGCGGCGGCCCGTCGAGGCCCTCGCCCTCGCCCGCCGCGCCGCCGACCGCGCCCGGCACCACGACGGTCCGGCCCAGATCTACACGATGGCCGTGCTGGCCGCCGCCCTCGCCGACCACGGCGACCTCGCCGAGGCCCGCGAACTCTCCGACGCCGCCGTGCGCCGGCTGGACGACCTGGGCCTCCACGAGGCCGGCGCCGCCGTCCTCGCCAACGCGGCCACGCTCGCCGCACTCGTCGGCGACGGACCGGCGGCGCTGCGCCACGCCCACGAGGCCCAGCGGCTGCTGGCCGCACACCCGCACGCCACCTTCCACCTCTTCGCGCTCGCCGACGAGGCCGAAGCCCTGCGGCTCCTCGGCCGCCACGACGAGTCGGAACGGGCCTGGCAGGAGGCCGCCGAACGCTGCCGGGCCAGCGGGGCGCTGCACCTGGCGGCCGCGGTCGAGCAGCGGTACGCGGACTTCCTCCTGAGCGTCGGACGCGCCCGGGAGGCGGCCGAACACCTGGGCCGGGCAGAGGAGTTCTGCGCGGAGTCCGGCGACACCCGGGGCGCCGCCGAACTCGCGGCGCGGATCTCCGCGATCGGAGCCTGAGGGCACGGAACGCAACCGGCCCCGCCGGGCGTGCTGTTCAGGCCGCCCTGAACCAGACACCCAGCGCTTCGTGCAGGCCATCGTTCGTGGTGCCCTGCCAGGCGACGTAGCAGTCGGGCCGGAGAAGCAGTGCGGTATCGAGGTCCGGGACCGTCACGGTGTCGACGTGCGACGCCCAAACGCCCGCGTCGAGGGTGCCGGTGGGGTCCAGGAGGAGCGGGCGGCCGGTGCGGGTGAGTTCGCGCAGGCCCGGCAGGTCCGGCGCCCACCGGCCCACCAGCGGTCCGGTTGCCGACCCCATGTCGTAGGTGATGTCCGCGCCGGACAGCAGGTTCGCGACGTGCTGCCGGGTCGCGGGCTGGGCGAGCAGCTCGCCGAACAGTTCACGCAACGCCGTCACATCGGCGCCCGGGCGCATCAGTTGCGACTGCGCCTGCGTGTGCATGGCGACCCGCCGCGCCACCGGGGACCGCTCCAGCTCGTAGGTGTCCAGCAGCCCCTCCGGCGCGCGGCCGCGCAATTCCGCGGCCAGCTTCCAACCGAGGTTGACCGCATCCTGCAGGCCCAGATTCAGCCCCGGGCCACCGATCGCCGAGTGCACGTGTGCGGCGTCACCGAGCAGGAACACCCGGCCCGCGCGGTACTGCGACGCGATCCGGGTGTTGCCGCCGAACAGCCGCCGCATCATGTGCGGTCCCGCTCCGGTCGGCGGGTGGAGCGGCAGGTCCGCGCCGAGCACCCGGCAGGCACTGACCCGGAGTTCGTCGAGTGAAGCCTCGCCCTCGGCCGGCTGGTCCCACTCCGTCGTGCTGATCAGCGGAGCGCCGGCCGGGAACGGTGCCCAGGTGATCAGGCCGCGCTCGGTGCGCAGGTGCCGAAACGGCGGTATGACACCGAAATCGGGGACGACCAGGCCGCCATCGGCACCGACCATCTCCGAGGGCACGCTCACGTGTCCGGTACGAGACACCGAGTCATCCGCGGTCACGCCGGGGAACCCGATGCCGGTGAGCCTGCGGACCGTACTGTGTCCGCCATCGGCTCCGACCAGGAACGCCGCCTCCATCGACTCCCGCCCGCGCAGCTCGACCGTCACCGAGTCCTCGCCCTGCGTCAGGCCGGTGACCTCGTGACCGCGGCGGACCTCGACGCCCAGTTCGGCCGCGCGCTCGGCGAGCATCTGCTCCACCCTGCGCTGCGGCACCATCAACGTGTAGAGCGGGTTGTCCGGCAGGTCCTTCAGGTCGAGCGGGAACGCGCCGAACACGAACCCGGGCGCCGGCTCGGGGGTGGCACCGGGTGCGGTCAGCCGCTCGTACAATCCACGCCGGTCGAGCATCCGGACGACCTGGCCGACCAGGCCGTTCGCGCGCTGCTCGCCGGACGGTTCGGTGAGGCGTTCCAGGACGAGCGGACGCGCGCCGGCCAGGGCGAGTTCGCAGGCCAGCATCAGACCGTTCGGTCCGGCGCCAGCGATGATGACGTCGATCATGGGCAGAGTCCTTTTCCGGGCAGGGGACATCGGCCCGACCGGCCGCCGGGCTTTCCGTCCGCAACGGATTGCTAGGGAGTCGGCAGACCCGCCGCGATTCGGGCGAGGGCATCCGTGAGCAAGTGCTCAACCGGTACCGGCGGATCCGTGCGGAGGTGGTGTGCCATGGCGGTGTTGGTCGCGGCCATGACTGCGGACGCGACAAGGTGCGGGTACAGGTCCTGTTCCAGGTCGGTACCGGTGCGGTGGGCGATGGCCGCGGCGATCTCGGCCTCGGCCATGGCCCCGGCCCGCAGCATCTCGCCTTGCAGGGCCGGTTCGGCGACCATCATGCGCACGCCTGCCGTCCACTTCCGCGCGTCCGGAACCGGGTGAGCGACCGCTGCGCCGTCCGGTTCGAACTGCGGCAGCACAGCCCGGGTGATCGCGTCCCACAGCGGCTCTGCCGGGCCCTCGCGCAGCGCTTCCGCGATGCGCAGGCAACGGTCGAGGTGGCGCGCGACGATCGCCTCGCCCTTGCTGGAGAAGTAGTTGTTGAACGTGCGCGGCGAGACACCGGCGGCCTCGGCGATGTCCTCCACCTTGACGTTGTCGAGCCCTCGCTCGACGACCAGCCGTAGTGCCGCCCAACTGAGCGCGGCGCGCGTCTCGGCCTTCTTCCGTTCTCGCAGCCCCATGGAACGACGGTAGCAAAGATTGCGTGCCACGCACATATGCGTGGCACGCAATATTTGGCCGCCGGCGCCGACCTGCTGTCCGCTTCGTGGCCGCAACCGGCGGCCTGCCCGGAAGGACGGGTCAACGACCAGCTACAGCAGCTGAGTTGAACGTCTCGCGGTAGGTGCTTGGCGGTACCCCGACGTGCGCCTTGAACAGGGTCCGGAAGTTGGCCGGCGTGCCCAGGCCGCAGCGCCGTGCGACGGCTTCGACCGTCAGGTCGCTCGATTCCAAGAGTTCCCGTGCGAGGCCGAGCCTTGCGTCGAGCAGCCAACTCATCGGCGGCCGGCCGGTGTCGGAGTGGAAGCGACGGATGAGCGTGCGGCGGGACATGCCGGCCCGGCGCGCCAACTGGTCGACGGTGAGCGGCTGGTGCAGGTGGCGCAGGGCCCACTCGTACACCGGCATCGTCGCGCCGGAGGCGTCCGGGGCCACCGGCAGGTCGGCGAACTGGGTCTGGCCGCCGGTGCGGTGGGGGGCGGTGACCAGCAGCCGGGCCCGCTGGTTCGCGAGGCGGGCGCCGTAATCGCGGCGGATGAGGTGCAAGGACAGGTCGAGGCCCGCGGCGACTCCGCCCGAGGTCAGCACCTGGCCTTCATCGATGTACAGCTCGTGCGGTTGCACCGTCACCTGCGGGTGCCGCCTGGCCAGCTCTGCGGCGTAGCGCCAGTGTGTGGTGGCCCGGCGGCCGTCGAGCAGGCCGGCGGCGGCCAGGGCGAATGCTCCCGAGCAGATGGACACCATCCGGCTGCCGCGGGCGGCCGCCTGTGCGAGCGCGGCGGTGACCGCGGCGGAAGGCGGGTCGGGTTCCAGGTACCCGGGGACGATCACGGTGTCCGCGGGCCGGAGGGCGTTCAGCCCGTCGGCGACGGACAGCGCCGGGCCGCCGTTCATCGGCACCAGGCCGGGCCGTTCCGTGCACACCGTCATCGAGTACGGCCCGTCCGGCCAGCTTCCGAAGACCTGCAACGGAATCCCGACGTCGAGGGCGAGGACGTTGTCGAGCGCGACCACGACCACGTGGTGCTTGCCGCCGGAGGTGTGAACTCCCATGGCACGATTCTATCGCTGCATGGCACTCGTGCCACTGACGGCCTCACCCTGCGCGCGCCTACGGTCATTTCATGACCACGAGAAGCCCTCTCCTGCCGTCACTGCCGGGCGTGGTGGTTGTGGACAGGTCCGGCGAGGACGCATCAGTGCGGTCTGCCGACTCAGGGCCGTCCCGGCGGCCCGGCTCCCGCGACCGAGTACACCAATGGTCGAGATCATCGGCGCCGAGCACGGCAAGTACCGCAACGTCTGGCCACCGGCGACGGAGGAACTCATCAAGCAGGTCCAGGAGACCGCCTGGACCCGCACGGTGTGATCCGCCACCGGCCAGGCGTCGCGCCGACACCCAAGCGGCTCCGCCCGGAGCCGCGCGCCACCGCACACGAAAGAGAGCTGCCGTGACCACCGACGCACCCCTGCCCGTCTTCGAACGGCTCGGCCTCCCGGACACGGACCTGTCCCGGGACGCCTACGCCTACGTGGAGAGGGCCACGCCCGACTTCGTCTTCTTCCACAGCGTCCGCAGCTACGTCTTCGCCCGCGCCCATGCCCGGCACCAGAATCTGCGCGCGGGTGCCGATTACGACGACGAACTGCTGTTCCTCAGCTGCGTCCTGCACGACATCGGGCTGAGCGAGGAGGGCAACGGCGACCAGCGTTTCGAGGTCGACGGTGCCGACACCGCGGCGGCGTTCCTCCGCGAACGCGGCGTCGAGGAACGGCGCATCACCATCGCCTGGGACGCCATCGCGCTGCACACCTCCGATGGCATCGCCGCGCGCAAGGGCGCAGAGGTGCGACTGGCCCAGGAGGGCATCGGCACCGACATCCTCGGAGTCCGGCGCGAGAGCCTTCCGGCCGGCCTCGCCGACGACGTGCACGCCCTCCTCCCCCGCATGGACCTGGGCTACGCGCTGAGCGACGCGATCGTCGACCAGGCCAAGTCCAGGCCGCAGAAGGCATCTCCGTTGACGTTCCCGGGAGCACTGCTGCGCCACCACCTGCCCCATGGCGCCCAGCCCACGTGGTACGACCTGCTCGCCGGCGCGGGCTGGGGGGACAAGCCCGTCGGTGCCGTCGCCCGGCGCCGTGCGGAGACGCCCGAGCAAGTGGGGGCCCTGTTCACGGAGTACCTGGAGGCGGGTGACATCGAGGGCCTGGTGTCGCTGTACGAGCCGCGCGCGCACTTCGTCCCCGCCCCCGGAACCCACCTGGTGGGCACCGAGGCCATCCGGACGGCCCTGCAACAGCTGATCGACAGCGGCGCCCGCCTCAAGCTCCAACTGCGCGAGATCCGGCAGGTGGACGACATCGCCCTGGTGTCGAACACCGCCACCCTGACGGGCGCCGGCCCCGAGCCGGTGATCTCCACGACGACGGAGATCCTCCGGCGCCGGCCGGACGGCGGCTGGGCCCACGTCGTGGACGACCCCTTCTTCAACTGACCGTCCACGCCCGCGCCATCAGGTGACAGCAGAACCGATCGCGCCAGAGGCTCACACCGCGATGCCCATGCCCCTCGCCTCCAGTATCGGCCGCAGCGCACGCACCGCGTAGAAGCTGCGGGACTTCACCGTCCCCACCGCGACGCCGAGCACCTGCGCGGCCTCCACCATCGAGCGGCCCTTCAGGTGCAGTTCCACCAGCACGTCCCGGTGGTGCGGCTGGAGCTCCGCCAGGGCCGAGGCCATGTCCCGGGCGGCGAGCAGTTCGTCGTACGGGTCGTGGGTGCCGGCGTGCTCCTCTGGTGACTCGTCGGCCACCTCCTGTACGCGCGCGGTGGCCATCCGGAAGTGGTCGATCGCGATCCGGCGGGCCACCGTGAACAGCCACGGCCGGCTCTGCTCCAGGCCCCGCTGGATCGCGGCCGGGTTCTGCCAGGCGCGCAGCAGGGTCTCCTGCAGGATGTCCTCGGCCTTGCCGCGGTCACCGCTGGTGACTCTCAGCAGGGCCCGCATCAGGTACGGACCGTGCAGGCGGTACAGCTCCGCCAGGGTGTCCTGGTCGAGGGTCGCACGCCCCCGGGAGGGCTGGTCGGTGCCCTGCGGGGCGCCTTCGGGGGAAGCGGCGGCTTCCACGGCCACGGCGTCTGTCCTTCGCTCCGGTGCTACGGCATCGGCGAGGAGCGGCGGGATCCTTGCGCTGGTGCGGTCCCCGGGGCCTCGCCCTGACGGGAAAACCGTCCCAGCCGCCGCCAACGTCCGGCCAACGATCCGCCAACGGGTCCCGGCGGACGGCCGTTGGCGGGCGTTGGCGCACGTTGGCGGGCGTTGGCCGTGCGTCCTCTTCCGTCAGCGGCGGGCGGCGAGGGCCGCCGTGAGGCGCTGGACGCCGTCCTCCCCGAAGCGCTGCACGAGGACCGCGACCCAGCCCGCGAGCTCGGTCCGCTCACGCTCGGTCCAGGCGGCCGCCGACGGGTGTTCGTCCGTCACCAGGGCCCGGGCCAGCAGCAGGTGCGCGGCCGTCGGCACCGGCCAGGGCCGCCCGGCCAGCCCCTGGACGGCCAGCCGCCGGGCCACCGCCACGACGTCCCGGGCCGCCGCCGCGGGCACCTGCCACCCGTACGGGGCCGCCGCCGGCCCGGGGACGTCCTCGACGGCCTCGGCCAGCCAGGAGGCGATCAGCCGCCGCGCCGTCTCCTCGTCCTCCCGCCGTCCGCTCCCCGTGACGGCCGGCCTGCCGTCGCCGCGGTCCACCGTCGTCGCCATCGGAGTCCACCTCACCCGTGCTCGCGCCTCGTTGCTCTACGTCCGTGTAGTTGAACGGATAACATGCTCGCGATTGTTCAGCTCCGCGTCGCCCCGCAGGTGGGAACCGTTGGACGGTACCGACCTCGGGGACCATCGGTACGCAAACGTCTCCGGGCGGCGGTCGGGTCCGGGGATCTCGTTCGGGTGAAATCCCGCGTGCAGGACCGTTTCTGCTGACCTCGGCCGTCACACCGCCGTGCCACTCTGACGGCGCAATCCCCTCCCCCGAAAGGAACATCCATGGGTGACACGCTGCGCGTGGGCGACGAACTCGGTCTCGGCCACTCCCTCCAGGGCGGTGCCTACACCCTGACGCTGCAGCACGACGGCAATCTGGTCCTCTCCGAGCCGGGCGCCGTCGTCTGGGCCTCCGACACCGACGACAAGGGCGTCCAGCGGGCCGTGCTCCAGGACGACGGCAACTTCGTGCTCTACGACGGCGACGGCGCGGTGTGGGCCACCGACACCAACGGCCGGGACGCCGACCGGCTGGTGGTACAGGCCGACCGCAACGTGGTGCTGTACGGCAAGGACGGCGGCGCGCTGTGGGCGTCGGACACCGGAACCGACAACCCCGTCGCCGCTCCGGAGCCGGCGGCCGCGGCACCGGTCGCCGAGGCCGTGACCCCGCCCCCGGCCATCCCCGCGGCGCGCACCTACACGGTCGAGCCCGGCGACACCCTGTGGGCCGTCGCCGAGCGCTTCTACGGCGACGGTGACCGCTACCGCGACATCGCCACCGCCAGCGGCATCGACGACCCGGACCTGATCGACGTCGGCCAGGTGCTGACGATCCCGTAGGCGGGCCGGAACGCCGGCCGGTCGGCGGCGGGTCTCACACCCCGCCGCGGCGGCGGCCCAGGCGGACGGTCAGGCCGCCGAAGCCCACCAGCACCATCACGCCCGCGCTGCCGGCCGCGACCGCCAACGCCCGCCAGGTGCCCGAGCGGTCCGGGCCCGGGGTGACCACCACCGGGTCGGCGGCCGCGGCGGTCCGGTGGGCGGCCGCGGGCCAGGAGGCGGTCACGGCCGCCACCGGGTCGACGGTGCCGTAGCCCACCCC
This sequence comes from Kitasatospora sp. NPDC059408, assembly GCF_042751525.1. NCBI lineage: Bacteria > Bacillati > Actinomycetota > Actinomycetes > Kitasatosporales > Streptomycetaceae > Kitasatospora > Kitasatospora sp. NPDC059408. The sequence goes on along the minus strand of NZ_JBHYWI010000010.1, from coordinate 30,880 downwards.
GGCGTCCGGGAGGCGGGTGCCCGGGCGGTAGGCGGTCGTCTCCAGACGGCGCACGAGTTGCTCCGGCGTCAGGTCCGGCCGCAGCGCCAGCACCAGCGCCGCCGTACCGGCCACGTAGGCGGTGGCGCAGCCCGGTCCTGAGGCCGTGAACAGGCCGCCGCCGGGCCCGGTGCCGGTGACGCCCTCGCCGGGTGCGGCCAGGTCCACGCGTCCGTCCAGGGTGCCGCCGGCCGGCCCGCCGGGACCGGTCGACGCCACCGCGAGCACGCCCGGGTAGGAGGCCGGGAACACCGCGGCACTGCTGCCGCCCCGCGCGTCCGGGGCGACGGGCGCGACGACCAGCGAACCGTGCGCCGCCGCGTACGTGACCGCCTCGCTCAGGGCGTCGCTCGCCCCGGGGACGGGCACCACCACCGCGACAACCCTGGCGCCCTTGTCGACCGCCGCGCGGATCCCGGACGCCAGCAGGTCCGGGGTCGTCGACCCGGCGTCGTCGGTGACCGCCACCGCCAGCACGTGGGCGTCCGGCGCGAGCCCGGAGGCACCGCCGTCGACGGTGCTGCGCCCGGCCACCAGCCCGGCCGCGAAGGTGCCGTGGCCGACGCAGTCGCGGCCCGCGTCGCCGGGGCCGTAGAGCCGCGGCCCGAGCTGCAACCGCCCGGCCAGGGCGGGCGATCCGGCGTCGACCCCCGATCCGACGACGGCGACCGTCACCCCGGCACCGCGGCTCATCGGCCAGGCCTCCTCCGGCCGCAGCGCCCTCTGCGACCAACTCGGTGCGTCGGCGGGCCGGTCGGAGGGCTTGAGGCACCCGTTGCGCTGGACGTCCTGCCGGGTCTGCGTCAGCGGGGGCGGGTCCGCCCCGGGCGTGGGCGCCGCCACCGCCGGAGGGGCGGCGGCCAGCAGCGCGCCGGCGAACGCGGCCCCGGCCCACCGCCGCCCGCTCACGCCGCGCCACCCGAGGAGTCCCGCGGACCGACGGCCCGCGCCCATCGACGGAGACCCGCGCCGAGGCCGGCCGGCCGACCCGACGACGACGCCGACGACCCCGCACCCGACCAACCGCCGACCGCACCTCCGCGCCCGGCCGGCGCCCCGGGCAGCACGCCCCCCGTCCGCCGCCGCCTCACACCGCACTTCCCGTCCGGGCCGGCGCGACGTCCTGCGGCAGCAGCAGGCTGAGGTCGGCGAGATCGGCGACGTCGAGGCGGCTGAGGCGGCCGGCCTGGCGGGTGATCATGCCCTCCAGGGTCTGGCGGGCCGTGCGGCCGTTGCCGAAGGTGCGGTCGCGCGGCATCGAGGCGAACGTCCCGGTGAGGGCGGCCACCGTCTCCGGGGCGAGCACGTAGCCGGCCTTCTCGGCGTGGAGGCCGACGATGGTGACGAGTTCGTCGTCCGTGTAGTGCTCGAACTCGACCTGGCGGGAGAAGCGGGAGGCGAGGCCGGGGTTGGAGGCGAGGAACCCGCGCATCTCGTCCTCGTAGCCGGCGACGATGACCACCACCTCGTCGCGGTGGTCCTCCATCAGCTTCATCAGCGTGTCGACGGCCTCCTGCCCGAAGTCGTTGCCGGCCCCGCCGCGCGGGGTCAGCGTGTAGGCCTCGTCGACGAACAGGACGCCACCGCGGGCGCGTTCGAAGGCCTCGCGGGTGAGCTGGGCGGTGTGGCCGACGTAGCGGCCGACGAGGTCGGCGCGGGCGGTCTCGACGAGCTGGCCGCCCGGCAGGACGCCGAGCTCGGCGAGCAGGCGGCCGTAGAGGCGGGCGACGGTGGTCTTGCCGGTGCCGGGCGGGCCGGCGAAGACGAGGTGGTGGCTGATCGCGGCGGTGGGCAGGCCCGCCTCCTCGCGGCGGCGGACCTGGGTGATGAGGTTGACGAGGTCCTCGACCTGCTCCTTGGCGGCGGGCAGGCCGACCATGGCCCGCAGTTCGTCGAGGATCACGGTGCTGTCCGCGGCCTCGGCCACACCGGCCGCCTCGACGCCGGTGTCGGCCGCGACGAGCAGAGCGAGGTCCTCGTCGGCGATCTCGGGCTGCCGGGCGAGCCGGGTGGCCTGCCGGTCGACCATCTCCTCGAAGACCTTGCGGGCCGACCGGCCGTTGCCGAAGTCCGGTCCCTTGGGCATCCGTTCGAAGAGCGTGGTGAGCGCTTCCCCGGTGCCGTCGGCGAGTTGGTAGCCGTGGCCGGTGGCCGCCTTCTGAACGATGGTGACGAGCTCGTCGACCGCGTAGTTGGCGAACTCCACGGTGCGGCTGAAGCGGGAGGCGAGGCCGGGGTTGGAGGCGAGGAAGTCGGTCATCTCGGCGGAGTAGCCGGCGACGATCACCACGATGTCGTCCCGGTGGTCCTCCATCAGCTTCACGAGGGTGTCGATGGCCTCCCGCCCGAAGTCGGGGCCGTTGCCGCCGGCCCCGGCGGAGAGCGTGTAGGCCTCGTCGATGAACAGGACGCCGCCGAGCGCCTCGTTGAACACCTCGGTGGTCTTGAGCGCCGTGCCGCCGACGATGGCCGCGACGAGGTCGGCGCGCGCGACCTCGGTCAGGTGGCCGCTGCGCAGGACGCCGAGTTCGGCCAGGATGCTGCCGTAGAGGCGGGCGACGGTGGTCTTGCCGGTGCCCGGGGGCCCGGCGAAGATCAGGTGGCGGCTCATCGGGAGGGCGGGCATGCCGGCGAGTTCGCGGCGGCGGGCCAGCCGGTTGAGGTTCACCAGCGTGGCGACCTGCTCCTTCACCGCCGCGAGACCGACGAGGTTCTCCAGGACCTCCAGCGGCCCCTGTGCGGCGGACGCGGGCGCCGGCGCGCCCTCCTCGGCCCGGACGGGCTCGCCCGGAGCGGCGGCCACCCCGGCCGCCCGCGACACACCGGCGTCGGCGCTCGCCGAGCCGTGCGCGTCGGGGTGGCCGTTCTCGCGGCTCTGCAGGTTCTCCACGGACAGGCGGGTGCTGGGAGTGGTCTGCCGCAGGCCGGAGCCGCGGTTGCCGGTGGCGGTGCAGCCGGTCGCGCGGACGGCGTCGGTGGAGTCGACGCGGATGCCGTCGGCCGAGTTGTCGACCGCCTCCAACCTGGTCAGGGCCGCGCGGGCGCCGGCCCCGATCCGGATGCCGTGGCGGCCGTTGGCGCGGGCCCGGACACGGGTGCAGGTGAGGTCGCCGCCGTCGTCGACGGCGAGGCCGTCCTCGGTGGACTCGGCCACGTCGCAGTCGCGCAGGGTGGCGACGCCGCCCGCGCCGACGTGCACGCCGACGCCTCCGGTGCCGCGCACGGTGGTGCCGCCGACGAAGGTGTTGGCGCCGTCGGCGATCATGACCCCGGTGCGGCCGGCGGCGAGCACGGTGGAGTCCTCCAGGCGGCCGCGGCCGTCCCGGACCGCCTCGACGCCGTTGCCGCGCGCGGAGGTGACGGTGATCCGGCGCAGCAGGGGGTTGGCGCCCTCGGCGATCCGCACGCCGCTGCCGCCGGCGTCGCTGACCTCCAGGCGCACGAGTTCTGCGGCGCTCTCGCCGCCGAGGTCGACGCCGGTGTCGCCGCAGTCGCGCACGGCGAGCCCGGTGAAGGCCGGTCCCGCGCAGTCGTCGACGCGGACGCCGACGCCCTCGGCGCCGGTCACCTCGCAGTCCTCGAAGGTGCCGCGGGCGCGGCCGGTGACGTGGATGCCGTGGCCGCGGGTGCGCACCGCGCGGCAGCGGCGCAGCAGCGGGTCGGTGCCGTTGCCGAGCACGATGCCGTGGCCGGTGGTGGCGGTGACGGTGCAGTCCTCCAGGAGCACGCGGGCGGCGGAGCCGACGTAGACGCCGAGGGCGGCGTCTCGGACGGTGGTGCGCAGCACGCGGGTGGTGCTGTGCTCCTCCAGGGCGATCGCGGGCTTGTCGGTGGTGGAGATCTCGCAGTCCTCGATGCTGCCGCGGGCCTCGCCGTTGGCGCAGATGCCGTTGCCGCGGGCGTCGCGCATGACGCAGTTGCGGACGACGGGGTTGGCGCCCTCGCCGATCACGAGGGCGGAGGTGCCGAGGTGTTCGATGACGGTGTCCTCGATGACGCTGGCGCCGGTGGAGGTCTCGACGATGCCGGCGCCGGCCGAGTTGACGATGCGGCAGCCGCGCATGGCGAGAGCGCCCTGCTGGCGGGTGAGGACGGCGGTCCAGGAGTTGCCGACGACCTCGCAGTCCTGGAGGGCGGCCTGGCCGCGGGGGACGTCGACGGCGGGCAGTTCGTCGTCCTGGCCGTGCAGGACGAGGCCGGTGAGCTGGACGGCCTCGGCGACGACCTGGACGACGCAGCCGCGCCGCGGGGTCACCCGGACGGTGCCGCGGACGTCCTCGGCGGCGATGGTGACCATCTTGGTGATCACCAGGTTCTCCTCGTACCGCCCGGGGCGGACGGAGATGACGGCTCCGGCGCGGGCGGCCTCCAGGGCCTCGCCGATCGTGCGGTAGGTGCCGCCGGCCCCCTGCTCCTGGCACACCGTCAGCACATGGCGCGACATGGCTCGCCTTCCCTTTCGTCTGCTTGCTTCGTGCCCTGCGGGCGGGTCGTGCGGGTCATCCGGTGCAGTCGGCCTTCACGGTGGAGGCGGCGAGGTGGGCGCCGGCGGTGCCGCCCCAGTCGATGCCGCGGGTGTGCAGCATGACGGCGATCCGGCCGCCGCCGAGCTGGTAGGTGCCGGCGCTGACCCACTGGCCTTGGTGCTGCGGCTGGTTGATCGAGAACGAGCCGATCGTGCCGCTGCCGGGGCTGGTGCCGTTCTGCACGGTGTAGTAGGCGGGGGCGCCGCCGACCGCCTTGATGTCGCCGTTGTTCGGGATGTAGACGGAGATGCGGCAGCTGCCGCTGGTGACGGGGCTCGCGAAGAACGTCCAGACCACCGAGTTGCCGTCGTCCTTGCTGCGGTCGCCGGACATGGGGACGGACGTGTAGTCGCCGCCGCAGTCGGTGCCACCGTCGTGGTTGGTGACCCAGTCGCGGGAGCCGGCCGAGTGGCCGTTCTCGCTGTAGCCGGTGCTCGACGAGGCGCAGCCCGGTCCGGCGTAGCCGGTGTAGGACGGCGGGGCGGGCGGAGCCGGCGGGGGCACGGCCGCGGGCGGCTGCTGGGGTTGCTGCGGCGGCTGTGGGGCGGACGGTTGAGCGGGGGGCTGGACGGGGGCGGGCTGTGCCGGGGCCTGCGGCGCGGTGCCGGGCTGGGCACCGGCGGCGGGGCGGTCGGCGGCGCCGTTCCCGGCGCGGACGGCGGGGGCCGGGCCGCCGGCCTGGGCGATCGGTGCGCCCGCGACGGCAGCGGCGGCCGGGGCGGGCGGGGCGGGCTGCTGGTCGGGCGTCCCGGGGGCGGGCGTGCCCGGGGCGGGGGTCGCGGCCGGGTCGGTCGGCGCCCCGCTCGGGCTCGCGGGCCCGCTGGTCGGGGAGGCCGTGGCGGCGGGGGTGCCGGGCGGGGTGCCGGGCGCGTCGGGCTCCGGCGCGGGCGCGTCGGGGCGGCTCGTTCCGGTGCCGCCGAGCTGCTCGACGGCGTCGGTGCCGACCTCGCCCCGGCCCATCACGAGCGGGAGGCCCATCAGTACGACGCCGACGGCGGCCGCGGCGACGGCCGGGCGGGGCACCCGTCGGCGGCCGGCGCGCTCCCCTGCCGGTTCGAGCGCGCCGGCCTCGTCGGTCGAGGCGGGCGCGGCCGGCGCGGCGGGCTCCGCAGGCGCGGTGGAGCTGGTGCCGGTCCCGGTGGCGGCCGGGCCGGCGGCATGGGGGGCGACCGAGGCGAGTGTCCTCGCCGCCCGGGCGGGGGCCTGCGCGATGGCGCGCTTGAGCGCGACCAGGCGGGCGGCGGCGGGAACACCGGGTCGGCCAGCCGCCGCAGGGGCGGGCAGCGCAGCGGAGGCAGGGGCAGGAGCGGGCTGGGCCACCGGCGCCGCAGCGCTCGTGCCCTCCGCCCCGCCCTCGTCCATCCCCCAGGCCACCGCCGGCAGCCGGTACCCGGTCGATGCGCCGCCGTTCGTTTCCTGGCTCGTGCCCACCACAGCTCCCTGGCTCCCGTCGGGTTCCCGTTGTCCCGTGTCCCGTTCCCGCGAGGCGCCGACGCCGTGCCGCCGGAGCCTCCGCCACGGTGCACGGACGGAGCCCGGCCCACGGTTCACCCCGGGAGCCGGAACTTTCGCCCGTTCACGGCCGCCCTCCCGCCGGGCCGCTGAACCGCCGGGCCACGGCGGGGCGTTCACCCTGTCGAGGTTTTTCAGGCCCCGACCGAGGAGAGTCCATGTCCCACGACCGTGCCGGCCGGCGCGCCGCGCTGCGCGCAGCCGTCGCCGTCTCCGCCTTCGCCGGACTGGCCGCCGCCTGGGCGGCACCGGCCGCCCTCGCCGCCGCCCCGCGTCCCGCCGCCCCCGGGAGCTCCGCGCCGGATGCACCGGACGCACCGGCCGCGGGCGGGACGGACTGGCTGCACGTCGCCAACGGCCGCCTGGTGTACGGGCACGACGCGCAGGGCAACCGGGTCCCCGACTTCTCGTACGCCGGCTACCGCAACGGCGCCCAGCCGCTGCCGACCGCGAAGGTCGCCGTCACGCTGGACCCGGCCCCCTCCGGCGACGACGCCGACCGGATCCAGCAGGCGCTCGACAAGGTCGCCGCGATGCCGGCCGGCCCGGACGGGCTGCGCGGCGCCGTGATGCTGTCGGCGGGCACGTTCCGGGTCGGCAAGGCGCTGCGGATCAAGGCGTCCGGCGTGGTGCTGCGCGGCGCGGGCAGCGGGAGCAGCGGGACGAAGCTGGTCGCCTCGGGCGAGCCCCGGCCGCTGGTCGAGCTCGCCGGCGAGGGCGCGCCGCAGAAGAGCGGCGCCGAGCACGCCGTCACCGACGACTACGTCCCGGTGGGCGCGACGACGCTGACGCTGGACTCGGCGGCGGGCCTGAAGGCGGGCCAGCAGATCGTCGTCCAGCGCCCGCAGGAGGACGCGTGGATCAAGGCCGTCGGCATGGACAGCATCCCGCCGCGCCCGGACGGCACGCCGTCCAAGCCGTGGACCCCCAACGACGGCCTGCAGTTCCAGCGCACCGTCACCGCGGTCGACGGCAACAGGGTCACGCTCGACATCCCGCTGACCAACGCCCTGGAGAAGCAGTACACCCACGCCAAGGTGTGGGCCTACGACTTCCCGGGCCGGATCTCGCAGGTCGGCGTGGAGGGCTTCAGCGCCGACGGCTCGGCCTTCACGTCCGCCCCCGGCTACGACGAGCACGGCTACTTCGCGAGCCGCTTCGTGGACTTCGCCGCCGTGCAGGACGCCTGGGCGCGCGACATCGCCGCCGACCGGTTCGGCGCGGGCGTCGGCTCGATCGGCGCCACCGCGTCCCGCGTCACCGTCGCCGACACCAGCGCGACCGGCATGGAGCACGCCGTCCCGCAGCGCGCGCCGTTCGCCCAGCCCGGCGCGTACAGCATCGACGGCCAGCAGAGCCTCGTCGTCAACTGCAAGGTGAGCGGCAGCAACGTCCACGCGTGGCTGACCGGGGCCCGGGTGGCCGGGCCCAACGTGTTCTCGCACTGCACCTCGGACAACACCGGCGGGTTCCGCCTGGACGCGGGCCCGCACCAGCGCTGGGCCACCGGCACCCTGTACGACGACATCACGATGCTCCACTCGCGCGGCCCGAGCGACGACCTCGCGCTGACCAACCGCGCCAACGCGGGCTCCGGCCAGGGCTGGGCCGGCGCCAACCAGGTCATGTGGAACGCCGACGTCGGCTACTACGGCGTGGAGAACCCGCCCACCGCGCACAACTGGGCCTTCGGCACCCGGGGCACGCCGGTCGAGGGCCGCCAGACCGGCGTCCTCGTCTCCACCGGCACCCCCGTGCAGCCCGAGAGCCTGTACGCCCAGCAGGTCGCCGAGCGCGGCGGCGCCGCCCCCGCGCCTGCCCCCGACCCGGCACCCACCGGCGGCCCGGCCACGGCCCCGCCCGGCACCCCGGCGCCGAAGCCGAGCACGACCGCCAAGGCGACGGCCCCCGCGGCAGTCGGGCCCGCACCGGCCGCCTCGCCCACCGGTACGGCGACGGCGACCGGTTCGGCCACGGCCGCGCCGTCCGCCCCCCCACAGCAGCGCCGCGGCCGCGGCAGCCGGGCCCTCCGGCAGCAGCCTGGCCGCGACCGGCTCCGAGGGCCTGTCCACCATGCTGACGGTCGCCGGCGGCACCATGATCGCGGGCGGCGTCGCCCTCGGCCTGGCCCGCGAACGCCGCCGCGGACGCCACTCCGGCTGACCCCTCCCCGAGACGGCGAACGGCCCCCGGCCGGTGAACTCCTCACCGCCCGGGGGCCGTTAGCCGTGCACAGCCTCAACTGCCCTGGCCGACCTCCCACACCGGCTCCTGACCCGCCTCCGGCGGTGCCAGCAGCTGCGCCACCGCCCGCTCCTGCACCTCCGGCGCGAGCTCCCCGGGCCCCTCGCCCGCCGCGACCCGCTCCCGGACGTGCGCGAGCAGCCCCGGCTCGGGGGCGAGCCCGTAGCGGTGCAGGTAGTAGGTGACGGTGTCGGTCCAGATCCACCGGCCGTCGCAGCGGAAGTTCATCGGGACGCTGCCGGGGCGCTCCGGGGCGAGCACGTCGTCCATCAGCATGGGGGTCATCAGCACCGGGGCCGCCGCGTCCAGGTAGCCGACCAGCGCGTCGCGCTCGGCGGCGTCCCCGATCACCGGGTGGTCACCGGCGAACTCCGGCCCGGTCAGCGGGTCGACGGTGTCGAAGACCGCCGCGACGGCGAACTCCTGCGTCATGTGCTCAGCTCCTGGAAGATCTGGTCGGCCAGCCCGGCGTCCGGGCGGGTCTGGCGGAACGGTACCGCACCGCGGATGTCACCGTTCTCGGCGAAATCCTTGGTGTCGTCGACCGGGAAGTAGTTCTCCGGGCGGGGTGCCGAGTCCCCGCCGGGCGGGAGGTAGGGGCCGAGCCTGTGCACGACCGGGACGGACGTTCCGTCGGCGGGCTTCTCGAACCGGTACCAGTTGGCCCCGGTGCTGATCCCGGGCCGGCCGGCGCTCGTCATGCCCACCTTGTCCGCCACCACCAGGTACCCGCGCGCCGACTCGTCGACCGTGCCGGTCTGGTCCACCTTCGGCACGAACCAGACCGTGCCGTCGCCGGCGTAGCCCGGTGCCGTGATCGTGGGGTCCTTCTCCCACAGGGCCTTCATCACCTGAGCGGCGTAGCTGGCGGAGACCCCGTACCCGAGGCGGCAGGCCACGAACTGGACCGGTTTCGCGCCGTCCCACTCGCCCGCGGTCTTCTGGGCGATCAGCAGGTCCGCCACGACCCCGGGCAGGACGGGCTCGCCCCGGTAGACCGGGACACCGTCATCGGTGTGCATGGACACGGCGAGGAAGCGCGTGTCGTTCGGGAAGAGGGCGATGGCGGCCTGCATCTGCATCCGTGCGTGGAGGCCGGACGGCCCGCTGAGGGTGAGGACGGTCCGCCCCTCGTCGGCGGGCGCGTCGGGCCCCTCGTCCAGGCGCAGCTCGTGCCCGCTCGGTGTCGTCGGCGTGCCGGGCGTACCGGGCGTGTGCGGCGTCCCCGGTGTGCCCGGGGTGCCGGAGAAGTACGAGCCGCTCCCGAAGCGCGGGGTACGGGGCGTGCCGGGAGCCTGGGTGTTCCAGGCCTTGGCGACCGCGTCCGACGTGACACGTGCGTGCGAATCCGGCTCCTTGAGCGCTTCGACGAGTTTGATCAGCCGCAGGCGCTCGGCCGGCTCGACCTTCGCGTTCTGGTCGGCGCCCTTCACCTTCCGTACGTAGCCGTCCAGGTGTTCCTTCTCCACGACCGTCCCGGCCTTCAGGCCGAGCCCTTCGCGCACCACGTCGGTGACCCGGCGCATGGTCGTGAGCCCGGAGACCTTGAGCATGCCCGCGCCGCCGTGGATGTCGGCGGCCAACCGCGCGACGTGCCACGTCCGCAGGCCGATCTCCTTCTGCTCCTTCTCGCTCGTGAACAGGAAGGCCTTGGCCGCGGCGGCCGGCTTGTCCGCGTTCGGGACACCGATCGTCACGCCCAGGGCCCACAGGTCCTTGTGGTTGTCCAGCCCGCGCTCACCGCTGAGCTGCGCCAGGTGCGCCCGCAACTCGGCGTCGGTCGCGCGGACGGCTGCCGACCTCGGCGTCCCCGGCCGGGTCGGCGAGGCGAACGTCGTGGACGACGAGGCCTCCAGCGCGTCGATGTGCAGCTCGCCCTTCCTGCCGAGCCGGCGCTGGATGATCGTGTGCTTGGCACCCGGGACGCCCAGGACCTCGTCCTCCTGGATCTGGACCGAGAAGGCCGAGATGTCCTTGCCCGCGCCGTCCCCCTTGAGGTTCATGGTCACCATCGTCTTCTGGAGGCCCGGGAAGGTCTTCCGGCCGTTCATGAACTTCTCCGCGGTGGCGTACCTGCGGCTGGCGCTGGAGAAGTCCTTGTTGACGATCTCCGAACCGCGGTAGACCGGGGAGAATCCGGTGAACTTCTTGAACGAGATGGACGCGGTGCCCCGGTAGACGCGGCCGTCGGCCCCGGGCAGCAGGTCCAGCGCCTCCCTCAGCATCCGGATGTGCTCGCGCATCTCCGCCTTGAGGCCCGGCAGGACGTCCGTCCTGACGAGCGCCATCATCTGCCTGTAGTGCGCCGCCTCGTCCGCCTTCGAGGCGAAGGACCGCCGCCCGACGAGGTGGCTGATCGCCGGGTGGCCCGCGAGGACCTGGGGGAACTCGGTGCCCCGCAACACGTGCTCGATCTGGATCAGCAGGACCCGGTCGAGCGAGCCGCCGGGCCTCATCATCACGTTGATCAGTGGGAACGCAGGACCGGTGTACGCCGCCAGGGCGTAGAAATGGGCCGGGGTGAGCGACTCCAGCACCTCCTGCGGAGTCTTCCCGTTGGTCGCGAGCCACCGCTTGACGCGCTCGACGTCATCGGTGTCGTAGCCCGAGGTGTCCTGCTGCCCGGCCAGCAGCTCGAAGATCCGCCGACGGCCGTTCAGCGTGTTCACGTGGAACTCGCCGGGTTCCCCGAAGCCCCCGCCGGGCAGCGTCGCCCGCACCTTCGCCGCGTAGACCTGCTCGTGCGGCAGCATGTTCTCCTTGTCGCCGAGGAGGCGGCGCACCTCCTTGAGCCCGATCCCCGGGAGGTTGCGGTACATCCCCTCGGCGGACTTCAGGGCCTTCGGGTTCAGCGGCACGGTCGCGCCGGAGGCCTCGACGCCCTTGAGGATCTCGTACACCGAGTGGTCGCCGACCGGCAGCATCCAGCCGAACAGGGCCTTGACCATGTCGTCGGCGTGCGACGCGTCGATGTCGAGCAGCTTGAACGCCGTCATCATCTTGGCCGCGGTCGCCGAGACGCCGGCGACCGCCCGCATGCCCAGCTCCCCGTTGACCGTCGCGTACCAGGAGGAGTCGTGGTCCAGCTGGTGGACCGCCTCGCCGGTGCGCCAGCTGAGCGGCGTGTCCGGCCCGATCTCCCCCGGCCGCAGCGGGTCGCCCTCGTACTCGACCAGCTTGATCACCCGGCTCTCGCCGGTCTCCGGGTCGGGCTCGACGTACACGCCGAGCACCCCGTCCTCCGCGCGGACGCGCTCCAGGTCGTACTCGCCGCTGCTCAGCACGTGCAGGGACTCGGCCGGCACCTCCTCCGGCCGGATCCCGACCAGCTCCCAGGCCAGCGGGTTGACCTTGAGGAACTCCATCTCCCGTCGGCTCAGCTGGAGCCCGAGGTTTTCGAGCTCGTGGGCCGTCGGAGCGGGGACCTCGTTCCCGGGGCGCGGCCTGCGGGCCCTGATGCTGGTCACGAAGTCGACGCCGTCGGAGAACCAGGTCTTCGACTGGGCCAGCACGGTGCCCGTCGCGAAGACGTCCCGCTCGAACATGGTGGCCAGTTTGGGATTGGCCCGCTGGAGGGTGTCGTGGAGCGTCTTGCGCAGCGGGCTGTCCAGGTACTCCCGGGTCTTCTTGAGCTCCGCCACGTTCAGGCCGAGCTCCTGCGCGCGCTCCCAGTCCTTGCGGTCGACGATGTCGTTGAGCAGCGACTTGAGGCTCATCGCGGAGTCCTTGAAGTAGGCCCCGTTGAAGAAGGCCGTCATCACCTCGCGCAGGTTGCCGCTCCGGACGAGCGTGTCGAACTGGTCCTCGGTGAGGGCCGTGCCGACCTGCCCCGCGGACGTCGGGTCGTCCTTGAGCATCGGCGCGAGGTGCTCCGCCGCCGACGCCTCGGGGAACGCCTTCCCGATCACGTCCCGCAACCTGCCCAGCGCGGCACCCGCCGCGGCCTTCGCCTCGGGCAGGTCGTAGCAGTGCGTGCCGAGCTTCTTCTCGAACTCGCGGGTCGCCTCGGCGTACTCCGGCGCGCCGTAGAGCATCCGTCTGGGACCGAAGGGTGTCGCGCCCGGCATCTCGTGCGCGGCGTCCGGGCCGGACGACCAGTGCAGGCCCTCCGGCAGCGAGCCCTCGGACGCGGACGGGTCGGATGGCAGGTGCGCGCCCAACTCCTCGACGTGGGGCTCGTGGTGCTGCTGGTCGCCGGGCACCTCCTCCGGCAGCGAGACCTTGAGCCACGTGCCGCCCGGCACGACGACCGGCCGGCCGTCGGGGCCGAAACCGACGGCCTTGGCCACGACCAGGTGGCCGGGCCCCTCCGCCTCCACGGTGAACGGCCCGGTGGGCTTCGGCACGAACCACAGCCTGCCCTCGGGGACGTACGCCTCCAGCGGACCTGCCACCTTGCCGCGCAGCGCCCGCATCACCTCGCGCGCGTAGGACGAGGCGCCGCCGGTGCCGAACTCGCAGGCGGGGAACTGCAGCGGCTTGCCCTCCGGCCAGATCCCGCGCCGGCGCAGCTCCACCAGCACGTCCGCGAGCTCCTCCGGAGTGACCCGCCGCCCGTGCCAGGTCGGGGCGCCGTCGGCGTGCTCCGAGTGGAAGGCGACGGAGAAGAAGCGCGGGTCCTTCGGGAAGCGCGAGACGGCGGCGCCGGTCTCGCGCAGCTGCGCGGCCGGACTGTCGGGATCGGCCAACCAGCGCACGTCGGAGCCCGCGTGGGCGTCGACGAGCGCGTCGACGATCTCGTGCACGCGCTCGGGCCGGTGGTCCGCCACGTCCGCGGGGAGCGGGTCGGGGTGGTCCTCGGGCCGGGGCTCGGACGCCAGGTGCCCGGTGGGCGGCTGGTGGTGGGTCTCCAGTGGCTGCGGGGCGCTGTGGCGGCCGGCGTCGTCGAAGCTCACCAGGTGGACGGCGCCGTCGTGGTCGGCGAGCAGCAGGTCGATCGGGGTCATGAGGCGGTCCGCCGTCTGGCGCACGACCGCCAGCGGGTCGTCGCCCAGCGAGCCGTGGTCCGCCTTCAGCACGAGCCGGAACGAGCCCATGTCCAGGTCGAAGAGCTTCGGCATCAGCTTCTCCGCCAGCCCGTCGGCGGTCAGCGGCCCGCCGCCCTCGGCTAGCTCGTGGACGTCGAACGGCGTCGGGGTCTTGCCGTCGGCCGGGGCCTCGTACGTCACCGACTCCCAAGCGACCTTCCCTGCCGCCGAGTCGGGGACCGGCACGGGCGCCGGCTCCTCGTGCACGGCTCCCCGGAAGTCCTTCAGCGCGTCGTCGTCGAGCAGGTCGGTCGTGACCGGGCGCAGCTTGGCGCGGATGGCGTCCTCGGTGAGCGGCTGCCCGTCCGCGAGCACCTCGCCGATCGCGTCGGCGGTCGTCCGCAGGTGCTCCGTCGTCAGGTGCTTCGTCGTCAGGTTCTCGGCGCCGGCGCCGTGCAGGTGGTGCGCGTAGCCCGCGACGGCCGTGGCGGTCGTCTGGCCCGGGAACTTCGCGTGCGCGAGGTCGGACAGCTCGTGGACCGTCCGGAGCAACCGCACCCCCGACTCGTCCAGCGCCGGCACGCCGTCGCCGTACAGCGAGCGGCCGAGCCGGACCAGGTCGAGCACCTGGTGGTGGCGGACGGCCTCGTCCCCGGGGCTCGTGCCGCCGGGCAGGCCGAGGGCGTCGGCGACCTGGGTGACCACGTGCTCGCCCGGCCCGGCGGCCGTGTTGAACAGGTCGCCGGCGGATCCCGCGGCCAGCCGGTCGAACCTGGCCATGCCCTCGACCAGGTGGTCGGCGATCTCGTGCGCGGTGTAGCCGCCGAGGAACAGCTCGAAGGAGTTGGTCAGGACGGCGGGCCGGAAGCCCTGTTCGAGCAGGAACTTCTGCATCAGCACGCTGACGTTCACCCAGCTGTTGGCGTCGGTGAACGGCTGGATCATCTGCAGCGACCTGGTCACCCGGGCGATCGCGACCAGCTTGGCGCGGTCGTCGCCGGCCGCCGCCACCTCGGCGTAGTAGTGGTCGAGCGCGGCCTGGACGTGGTCGGGCGCGGTGCCGTGCGGGTAGTTGATCGAGATCATGCCCTCGCGGGCCTGGCCGCGGGTGAACAGCACCAGCGGCTGCTTCTCCTCGCGCGCCACCGGGCCGGCGGTGAAGTCGGCGACGAGCTTGTGGCCGCCGATCCGCGCGTCGGCCAGGTCGGACGCCATGGACGTCCGGCCGGTGCCGCGCATCGTCGTGAACGTGCCGTCCTTGGTACCGGACCATACCGTCGCGACGTTCGAGCCGTGGCCCTCGACGAGGTGACGGGTCGCGAGGTCGTGCAGCTCGTCGTAGGCGCGGGCGTCGATCCGCGACCAGTCGCGGCCGCCGGGCGAGCCGTCCAGCACCTCGCGGTACAGCTCCGTCATGCCCCGGCGGAAGCCCGGGTACTTGGTCGCGTCCATGTGGTCGGCGGCGTCGCCGGAGGAGTGCGAGAGCGCGGCGGCGTGGACGTTGGGGTCGATGAACAGGCGCCACCAGGAGGACTCGGGCAGCACGTCCGACAGGTTCGGGCCGGGGTGCGGGGCGCCCTGCGCGGGCGGCTCGGGGAGTTCGGGGAGTTCGGGGAGTTCGGGGGTCGCAGCGGTCTCGATGACGGCGCTCTGCGGCTCGCGGACCGGGCCGTCCTCGACGAGGGTGGGGCGGCCGGACTTCACCGTCCCCGGCTTCGGGGCGCCCTCCGGCAGCGGGGTGTGCCCCGGGTCGAGCCCGATCGGCGGGGGGTCGGTCACGAGCGACCGGAAGATGTCCTCCTCCACGGAGGGCGCCTTGGGACGCGGCACGGGCTCGGGCTCGGGCTCGGGCTTCGGCTTCGGGGCGGGTTCCGGCTTCGGCGCAGACGCCGGTTCCGGCTTCGGCGCGGGCGCCGCCGGGTGCTTCGGCAGCGCGGTGCCGTTCGGGCTGTGCTCGCTGAACGCCAGGTAGTGGTCGCTCATCACCTTGGCGTCGGTGGTCTCCCGCTCCGGGATGTCCACCGTGATCGGGATGACGCCCCTCTCGACCACCTCCTTGTCGCCCTTGAAGAACACGACCTCGACCTCCGCGAAACCGTCGTAGCGCGCCATCGGCGTGTTGAACTTCGCGTGCGAGACGACCTGCCCCGAGTCTCCGAGCGCCAGACCCTCCCGGCTGCGGTGCGAGCCGCCGACGACCGCCTGGAACGTGCCCTCGGCCGCTCCGAGGTCCGCCTTCACACCGCCCTGCACCTGACCGCCCCAGAGCGACCAGTCGAGCCTCGTCCTCGTCGAGCTGGTGGAGGTCGCGTTGGACGGGCTGAGTTCGACCTTGCCGTCGGTGCGGTCGTACTCCAGCTGCAGGACCTTCAGGTTGACCTTCACGCCGCCGTCCGACACCAGCGGCCGGCGCCCGGGCGAGGGCGTGCCGATCTCCTCGCCGCGGGTGGCCGATCCGAAGTGGCTGGCGAGCTTGGCGTGGTCGGCGGTGTTGCGGGCGAGGTCCTCCATCCGGTCCCAGGTGCGGGAGCCGAAGAACTCGCGGCCGCGCAGCCGCAGGATGTCCTGCACGCCGCCGGCGTCGCCGAGCCAGCGCATGACGTCGATGTCGCGCAGGCCCTCGCTCCAGACCCGGGCCGGCGGCGCCTTGACCGTGGTCTCGACCGGCGGTTCGGTGGGCGCCAGGGAAGGGGCGGGCGCGGTGCGGTGCTCGGGCGCCTCGAACGCGGTGGGCTTGGGAGCCTTGGACGGGCGCCCCTCCCCCGCCTCGACCGCCGCCTCGAAGCCGACCTTCGCGGTGTCGACGCCGTGGATCGTCGTGCCGAGCTTCCTCACCCCGCGCCAGGCCTGCCCCGCGGCCGACTTGAGGTGGTCGAAGGCCGTCCCGGGCACGTGGTCCCCGCCGGGCGGCACGAGCCGGTTCGGGTCGCCGAGGGACAGCAACGGGCGGCGCTCCATGCGGAAGTACAGCGTCGCCTCGCCGGTGTAGCTGCTGCCGGCGAGCTTGGTCTTGGTCGCGGCGCCGGCGGTGCTGCGCTGCGCCTGGACGTCGAGCTGGTCGTGCCCCCAGGAGTGGGTGACCGAGCCGCCCGCCGTGACGGCCGGGCCGATCGGCAGCGGGTTGCTCGTTCCCTGGACGGAGACGGTGACGGTGTTGCCGGTGCCGGCGCCGTAGCTGGTGACGCCGTCCGAGCTGGCGACGGTCTTCTGCACCTGGGTGCCGGTGTTGAACTCCGTCTGGGCCGTCTCTCCGGTGTGCTCAAGCCGGGAGACGGCGGCGGTGATCCGCACCGTGCCGCGGCCGTGTTTCACCACGATCTCGTGGCCGGCCATCATCGACTTGAGCTGCGGCTGGAGCTTGGTGACGTCGAGTTCGGCGAGGATCTTCTCCTTCATCCCGGGCCAGTCGGAGCCGAGCACCCCGGCGCCGCGCCGGTCGATGCCGGCCACGGCGGACTCGCCGACCGACCACGGCTTCGCCCCCTCCTCGCCGCTGCTCGGGCGCAGCGGGTGGACGTCGGTGACGACGTCGGAGGAGCCGAGGCGGTGGGTCTTCTCGATGCGGGCGGGCGGGTCGAGCGGCTTCCTCGGCGGCGCGGGCTCGGTGGCGCCGTGCAGGGGGGCGTCGCGCAGCGGGACGGCGACGGTGGTCCGCACGGGCACGGTGAGGTCCGGCGCGGTGACCTTCTGACCGAGCTTCCTCGACTCGATGTGGACGGTGAACTCGGCGGTGCCGCTGAACAGTCCGGCCGGCTCGACGGTCTTGCCCTTGCTGACGGTGGCACCCGTGGTGTCCACGGCGGAGCCGTGCACGAAGTCGTTGCGGCGGGCGAGGTTGAGGCCGAGGTCGACGTAGGGCAGCTTGAAGCGGAACGGGGCCGAGAAGACGTCGCGGACGCGCCGGTCCTTGCTGACGCCGGTCGTCACCCGGGTCTGGGTGCCCAGCTCGAACTCGAACTTCTCGACCGTGTCGGTGTGCCGGAAGTCCTTGCCGAGCCCGGCCCTGACGGTGACGGTGGTGTCCCAGCCGTGGATGGAGACGTGCTCGGTGAGCTGCCCGCCGCGGGACAGCTTGGACAGCTGCGGCTTGAGGGCGATCGGGTCGAACCGGCCCTTGATCTTCGTCAGGACGTCGTCCGGCACGGAGCCGAACTCGCGCTTCAGGGCACGCTCGATGCCGTCCAGGACGGCGGTGTCGCCGTTGCCGAAGCTGTGCACGACGTCGGAGGCGCTCAGCGCGCCGCGGTCGGTGATCCGGCGCGGCGGGTCGTGCGGCTCGGCGGGGCCCTCGTGGACGACCGGGGTGCCGGCGCCGGGGCCGGTGAAGTGCGCGTGCCCGTCCGGGCCGACGGTGTGCCGGCCGGTCTCCTTGGCGTCGAGGCTGACCTCGGCCCGGATCGGGACGGTGACCGTGTGCTCCTCGCCGTCCACGGTCAGCTTGACCTCGACGCCGATCCCGGCGTCGTAGACCTCCTGCGGGCGGGCGTACTTGCCGTTCGCGTAGACCTTGTGCGAGGTGCCGTCGCGCCAGCCGTCGCGGTCGCGGACCTGGCGGGAGTACCCGCCGCCGACGTCCATGGACGTCTTGCCGGGCAGCGCTGCGGTGCCACCGGCCGAGCCCTGCCCGGACTTGGTGTCCGAGATCAGCTTGCGGCCGGACGTGAAGGAGGTGCTCTCGTCGACCGGGTTGAGCTCGGCCTTGGCGTTGGGCCGCTTGTAGTCCAGCTCGGTGACGTGGGCGACGGCGGAGACCTTGACGCCGTGCCTGAGCAGCGCGGCGGCCGTCTGCTCGGGGAGCTCCAGCCGGGTGCCGCGGGTCATCGCGGTCAGGTGGGAGGCGACCATCGGGTGGCTGAAGAGCTGCCGGACGTCGTGCCTGACGTCCTTCCAGGCGCTGCCGAGCACCTCCTGGCCGAGCTGCTCGACCTCGCGGTGCAGCGGCTCGACGGTGGGCAGGTCGCGCACGGTGGCGGTGTCGCCGAAGCCGCCGCCGGTGCCGTCGGGGCGCCGCCAGACGTCGTCGGGCGGGCTGGGGACGGTGCTGCCGGGCTCGAAGGTCTTCGGCCGGTGGGGCTGCGGGGCCTCGGTGGCGACGAAGAGGGTGGGGTCGCCGGTGCCGGTGTCCTCGACCTTGCGGGCCTCGGCCTCCTCGATCAGGGAGCGGAAGTCGACGGAGGTCGTCGCGGTGCCGCCGGCCTTCCCGAGCGGCGAGTCCCTCTCGAACGTCAGAATGAGTTCGGCCCGGCCGTCGTAGACCACGCCAGGGCCCTTGGTCTTGGTGGTGAGCAGGACCTCCTGGCTGCTGCCGGAGATCCGCACCCGGTCCTTGATGAGCTGGAGGCCGCCGCCGCTCGTGCCGCTCGACTTGTCGACCGCGCTGCCGGAGACCACGCCGGGCAGTGGGAGCTGCAGGCCGTGGCCGGCGCCCTCCTGCTCGGTGCGCACGCGCTGGACGCCGGTGCCGACGTTGAACTCGGTCTGCGGCGTGTTCCCCTGCTGCCACATGGCCTTGACGGAGGCGGTGATCTCCACCGAGCCGGTCACGAGGCCGGTCTTGTCGACCACCTCGATGCGGGTGGGCTCGCCGGACATCATGCTCTTGAGGTCCTGCTGGAGCCGGGTCGTGTCGAGCTCGGCGGTCAGCTTCTCGCGCAGCGCGGGCCACAGCCCGCCGAGCACCTCCTCGGCGGTCTTCTCGACGCCGTCGAGGACCTCCTGCATCGGGTGGTCGGAGTCCGGCCGGCCGTGCCGGTGGGTGGAGACGTCGAGCACGATGTCGGAGCCGCCCAGGCGCCGCCCCTCCACCACGCGCGGGGGCGGGGCGAAGAGCTTGTCCTTGGCCTGCGGCACGGGCGCGCCGTGGGCGTCCAGGGTGTCGCGGACCGGGATGCCGACGGTGGCACCGATGTCCAGCCGCCGCACGCGCTCGCCGGGCTCGGCGGGCACCGGCTCGCCGTGGTGAGTGAGTTCGGTGAAGTCGACGGCCAGGTGGAGCTTCCCGGCGAACAGGGCGCCCGGCTCCACGGTCTTGCCGCGGGCGATCGACCGGCCGACCTCGATCGAGCTGCCGCCCTTCACCGAGTCGTGCTGGTAGCCGAAGATCTCGGTGACGTCGGCCCTGCCGGCCTTGAACTTGCCCTGGAGGGAGGCGTTGAAGCGGTCCAGGGTGTCGTCCTGGAGACCGACGGAGGCGTGCCGGTCCGAGCCGTTCTCGAACTCGACGCCCTTCGCGGTCTCCTGGTGGACCAGACCGTCCACGTCCACCCGGACGGAGATCTTGCCCTTCCAGCCGTTGGTGTCGAACGGCGCCTCCCACACGTCGCCCCGGGAGAGGGCGGTCAGGCGGGGGCGCAGCGCGGCCGGGTCGAAGAAGTCCTTCGCGAGCGTGTGGGCGGCAGGCAGGTCGTTCTTGAAGGCGGACTCGAAGAGCTTGACGATCTCCTCGTGGACGGCGGTGTCCCCGTGGTGCAGGCCGACGACGAGGTCGGAGGCCGAGAGCCTGCGGTGGTTGGTGATCCGGGCCGGGGGCAGGCGCAGCTCGTCGGGGCCGAGCGGCTTCGCCGGCGTGAACGCGGGGTCGTCGTAGGGGTGGTCGTGGCTGCCGCCGGACTCGGTGGAGAACACGGACATGGCGAGCACCGACGCCGGCGGGGAGGTCGGCGGCCCGGGGTTGTGGAGTGGGTCGTGGTCCGCCTCGGTGATGACGATGCTGGGGACGTCCGGGCGGTGCGGGGCGGTCTCGGCGGGCTTGGGGGTGGGGGTTTCCTTGGGAGCAGGGGTTTCAGCGGGTACGGGCTTCGGCTTGGACTCGGGCTTCGGCCGGTCGCCGCCGCCGCCGCTGACGGTGGGCACGCTGTGCGGGACGGGCGGCAGCACCGGGCCGTCGTGCTCGACCGGCCGCTTGGACGCGGGGCCGTCCACCGGCGGCGCCGGCACGGGCGGGCGGCTGCCGTCGTAGTGGTTGGTGCCGTTGTAGTACACCGTCACCTGGTGGCCGTCCTGCGGCCCGTACCGCAGGTACTCGGTGTGGCCGCCGAGGCCGTCCGGGCCGAGGATGCGCAGGCGCAGGCCGAGGGCGTCGGCCAGCAGCGGCGGGAAGGCCTCGCCGTAGCCGCGCCACCAGGAGCCCTCCCAGTTCTCGACGGCGTCCTTCAGTCCCGCGAACTCCTCGGGCGACAGCGGCGCGTCGGAGATGGTCCGGTGCCAGACCTGGAGGTCGGCGAGGCCGGCGTCGGAGAGGTCGTGCAGGCCGATCTGCTCCGGGCGGCCGAGCAGGTACTCGAACTGCTCCCGGGAGCCGACGGCGCCGTCGGCGAGGTTCCAGCCGACCTCCTCCTCGACCCGGTGGCGGTCGTCGCCCTGCGCCACCCGCTCGTCGACGTACTGACGGCGCAGGTCGTACGGGTCGGCGGCCGGCTCCTGGCCGTGGTCGCGCAGGTACGTCTCGGCGGCCTTCTGCTCGTCCGGGTTCTTGAACTTCCACTTCACGGTCTGTTCGGCGTGCGCCGTCGCCGCCGCCAAATCGCCACCCGGGCCCGCGAGTTCCTTCGCGAGCGCGGTCACGTAGCGGTCGCGCAGCAGCGACGCCGGAACGACCTCGTGGGTGCCGACGTCCGCGACGCCGAGGTCCAGCAGGCCGTTGAGGAGCTCGGGGCGGCTCCGCCCGGCCAGTTCCTCGCCCAGGTCCTTGGTGGCGGTCTTGCGGTAGCCGCGGACGACCTCGGGCGGCAGCGTCCCGGGTCCCTGCTTGGCGAGGTGGTCGGAGACCGCCCGCTTCATCGCGCCCGGCGTCATCCGGAGCTCGGGGCCGCTGACGGCAACCGAGTTGAGCAGGCACAGGCCGTCGCCGGCCACCGGGACGCGCTCGCGGGGCGGCGCGAAGGCCGGTTCCGGGCGGGCGGGTTCGGTGCCGGCGTGCGAGGGACCGTCCGTGCCAGTGAAGGCGTCCGCGGGGGTCGGGTGGGCGAGGCGCTCGTCCACGTGGTCGGCGGCGCTGTTGAACGGGCCGTCGCCGCGCAGCGGCCGGCCGTCGGCGTCGTGCGCGATCGCCCAGACCCGGGTGACGTCCTTCGGCAGCGGGTGGTCACCCGGGGAGTGCAGTCCCTGCTGGGCGTCGACCCACACCAGGCCGTCGCCGGGGACGTTGACGAGGTTCCAGGCGTGGCCCCGGCCGTCCCCGGTCCAGGCGAGGACGATCGCCGCCGAGCCGGGCCCGCCCGCGGCCACCCGCAGGGCCACCTCGTCGAGCCCGGCCTCGCCGAGGCCGACGTACTCGGCGGCCTGCCCGGTCCAGTGCTGGAGGTCGCCCGCCGCGCCGGGGTGGGGCTCGGACAGGCCGGGGGCGACCTGCGGTTCGCCGCGGAAGGTGGAGTGGAAGGCCATCGCGGCCGCCACGCAGTTGACGTCCCCGAGCAGGCTGCCGTCGCCGTCGCGGGGGTTGATCAGCTCGACGAACTCCTGCGGGTGGGCGAACTTCTTCGGGCCGTCCGGCCCGGTCACGGCCTGCTCCAGGGCCTGCCGGGCCGCCGGGCCGGGCGTGGTGTGGCCGCCGTCGGAGAACTCGTGCAGGAAGGAGTCCAGCGCACGCGGGACGGGGGCCTCCGCCGGCCGCGGGCGCTTGGCCGGCGGCTCCGGCGGGACCGGGAGGTCGGTGCCGTCGTGGCCGCCCTCGTACTCGTCCCGGCCGCGCCGGCGCGACGGCGGCTGCGGCGGGTCGGCGGGCCCGTGGTCCGGGCCGCCGCCGGTCGTGCGCGGCGGCCTCGGGCGCTCGGGGGCCGCCTCGGGCGTGCCGGCGGCGACGGCGTGCTTGGTCTCGTCGGACCCGCCCACCGTCTTGCCCGGCCGGGCCGGGCCCACCGGCTCGTCGACGAGGGTCGTGCCGCTCCAACTGCTGTCCGTTCGGACGGGCTTGGGGCGCTCCGAGGACTTGGTGCCGCTCTCGGTCCGCACGGGGGCCGGGCGGTCGGCCTTCCCGCCGCCGGTACCGCCCGTGTCCTGCTTGCCCTTCGCCGTGGTGGTGGCGCCGCCGCCCGACGTGGTCGGCACGGGCTTGGGCGCCGGGTCGGCGAACAGCGTCTCGAAGTCCGCGTGCCCGAAGGCCTTGGCGAACAGTGCCGCGTACTCGACGTCCGGTGCCCCGCCCAGCCCCCGGGAGTAGGCGAGGACGTGGCCCGCGTTGACCACCTCGTCCGTCGGCCCGCGCCGGGGCACCGGGAAGGGCGCGGCGTG
This sequence comes from Kitasatospora sp. NPDC059408, assembly GCF_042751525.1. Taxonomy (NCBI): domain Bacteria; kingdom Bacillati; phylum Actinomycetota; class Actinomycetes; order Kitasatosporales; family Streptomycetaceae; genus Kitasatospora; species Kitasatospora sp. NPDC059408. Next base: position 8,364 of record NZ_JBHYWI010000010.1, on the reverse strand, counting down.
TCCGGCGAGGTTGCTCGCCAGGGAGAAGAGGGTCAGCGGGTGGTAGGCCGGGTAGTAGGCGCCCTTGCCGTCGTCGATCGCCTTGACCTGCAGGTGCTCGACGTAGGCGGCCCACTTGTGCCCGATCCCGGTCAGGTGGAGGGCGTGGTGCACGCCCTTGCCGACCAGGCCCATCGCCATGCCCGCGCCGAAGGTGTTGAAGCCGGTCGTGAACTGGTGCTTGTCGTCGAAGATCAGGTTGTAGAGGCCCTCGGAGAGGTTGCCCTGCGCCCCCTCCACCAACTGCTCGCCGAGCATGGCGCCGAGCCGGTAGAGCCTGTTCCCCTCGCCGAGGTGGGCGGCCAGGTTCGGCAGGTGGTCGGCGAGCGCGGAGATGCCGTGCTCGCCGAGGTCCGACCCGCCGTGGTCCAGGAGGCTGCGCAGCACGGTGCTCAGCGAGTCGTTCGCGGCGCCGTGCTTGGTCCAGCCGGCGACGAACGCCTCGGCGTACTCCTTGCCCAGGCTCCTGGCCGCGTCCTTGCCCAGCACGCCGCCGAGGTGCGTCTCGAAGCTGCCCGCGACGTTCTCGCCGAACTTCTCGGCGATCGAGCCGGCGCCCGCCTTGCCGAACCCCTCCTTGAGGAAGGGTTCGAGGTGCCACATCTCCTTGCCGATCGACTTCGCGAAGGCCTTCGCCTCCGCATCGCCCAGCACCTTGCCGGCCGTCCCCGAGGCGGCCTCGCCGACGCCCTTGCCAGCGCCCTTGCCGACACCGCTGCCGGCCCCCTCGCCGAGACCGTCGCCGACGCCCTTGCCGAGCCCCTTCCCGATCCCCTTGCCCCCGCCCTCGCCCAGGCCCTCCCCGACGCCCTTGCCGATCGCCTTGGCTCCGGCCTTCTCCAGGTCGGCGAGCGCCGTGCTGCCCACGTGCTTGGTCGCCGTGTCCAGGAGGTGCTTGAGTGCCTCCTTGTCGCCGTTCTTGAGGACGGATTCGAGCTCCTTGGCCAGGAGCGACCCCCCGCTCTTGCCGACCAGGCTGCCGATCAGCTTGCCGAGGCCCATCCCGAACACGCTGACCGGACCGGAGATGAGGCCGCCGACGAAGCCGTTCAGCAGGCTCTGCTTGAAGGCGTCCACGTCGTAGGTGTGCCGGTCGCCGTCGGCCATCTGGATGCCCTGGATGATCGAGTCCATCAGCATGCCCTTCACGACGCCCGAGAAGGTGTGCATCAGGATCGTCTTGATCAGGTACTTCAGCAGCAGTTGCAGCGCTTCGCGCGTGAAGAAGTACTTGAGCGACAGCCCGGCGAAGTCCGCACCGAAGGTGAAGGGCGCCCAGAACGTCGCCAGCGCGATCTCGAACAGCAGGTCCGCGAGCTGGGCGATCGCCATCCACTTGGTGTACTCGACCTGGTTGGCGACGTCGCCCGCGCAGTCCGCGAGCGCCTTGGCGGTGTCGGCCGCCGCCGAGACGTAGTCGTCGCCGCCCCCGACGCCGATGAACTGGTTCATCGCCACGCTGAACTGCCGGGCGGCCTCGCCCTCGAACTCCTGCCGGGCCTTGACCGCCACCGTCGCGATCAGCCGGCGCAGATCGGGCAGGTCCTTCGCCAACTGCTCGTACGCGTCGCGGATCTCCCGCAGGTCGCCCTCGTTGGCCGCGGGCCAGGGCGAGCCCGAGACCACGCCGAAGAAGCCGGCGAGCTTCGGGCCGGGGTCGATCGACGAGTACGACAAGGGTGGTTCTCCTACAGGCTCTTGATGATGTCGTTCGCGGTGTCCTCCGCGTAGTCGAGCTCCGCGACCAGGTTGATCCCGCTGTCGCCGGCCTTCGCGACGACCTCGCCGATCTTCTGGACCAGGTCGTCCAGGTCCTTGGTGGCCTGGTCCACCTGCTGGTGGTACTGCTTGCCGATGTCGTCGTCGCCGCCGACCTTCTTGTTGGCGGAGTTGATGGTCCTGACCTCGTCCGAGATCTTGTCGATCAGCGTCTTCAGGTCCCCGAACTCCGCGAAGCGGCGCTTCAGGTCCTGGGTCTTGGCGAAGACGTCGTCGGGGCTACTCACGGAACTCCTCCTGCCGCCCGGCCCGGCGGCGCTCCGCCTCCGCGTCCTCGCCGTACCCGGGCCGCATCGCCCGCAGCGGTTCCAGCAGCCGGTCCAGGTCGCTGCCGCCGCTCATCGACATCCGCAGCATGTCGCCGACGCCCTCGAAGCCCTTGATCGCCTCGATCACCTGCTCGCCCATCTTCGCGCGGGCCTCGTTGAGCAGGTCGGTCAGCAGGCCGCCAAGCTGCGCGGGGGCCATCTCCTGGTAGCCGGTGGTGTGGAAGGTCAGCGCGAGGACCTGGCCCTGCGGGCCGACCGTGGCGGTGACCATCCGGTCCTTGGAGGTGACCGTCGCGGAGGACTTGGCGAGGTCGGCCTGGACGGCTTCGGCCTTGGCCGTCTGGACGCGCAGGGCCTCCATGGCCTCTTCGAGCTCCGCGCTCATCGAGCCGAACAGGCCGTCGGGGCCGAAGGGGTCGGCGGTGGCGGGCATGGTGGGTCCTTTCACGATCGTGTTCGGGACGGGCAGGTCAGCGGCCGATGACGCCACTGACGGCGGTGCTCTCGGTGCCCCACACCTCTTCGTCCTCCGCCAGCCACGTCGTGCGCTGGCGGTCCTTGTCCTTCTGGTTGGGCGCGCCGGCACCGGCGCCCGCACCGGGCGGCATCATCGGCGGCATGCCGCCGGTGGTGGACATGCCCTTGCCGGTCAGCGCGGCCCGTTCGGCCTCGGCGGCCGCCTTGGCCGCCGCGGCCTTCTCCGCCTCGGCGGCGGCCTCCGCCGCCGTCCGGGCCTGGAGCGTGTTCGGATCGCCGCCGCCGGCCAGCGACTTGGCGCTCATGCCGCTGCGGCCGCCGGGCAGCAGGCCGGAGCCGGGGAAGGCTCCGCCGGCTCCGCTCGTGCCGCCGCCCGAGTCGCCGAAGGACAGCCCGAGGGGGTGGTAGGCGCTCGGGCTGAAGTCGCTGCCGGGGAGCAGCCCGTCGCCGCCGCCGAAACCTGTGTCGAAGGCGTGGCGCTGGTCGGCCATCAGCTGGGAGACCTCGGAGACCGGCTTGCCGTCCGGGCCGAGCAGGGTGCCGTCGGAGTCGATCCGGGAGCCGGGCTGGACGACGACCGGGTTGCCGTTGCCGTCGAGGACGGGCTTGCCGTCCGGGCCGATCACCCGGCCCTGGCCGTCGACGGTCGAGCCCGGCGGCACCTTCATGTGGTCGCCCGGGCCGGTGCCGACGGTCGCGCCGTCGGGCACGGTGATCGGCTTGCCGTCCGGGCCGAGGACGGGCCGGCCGTCCGGGCCGATCACCTGGTGGGTCGTCGGGTCGACGTGGCTGCCCGGCGGCACGGTGACCGGGTTGCCGTTGGCGTCGTAGATCTGCTTGCCGTTCTTGTCCAGCACGGGAACGCCGGAGCCGCCGTCGCCGAGCGAGGGCAGGCCGCCCGCGCCGCCGTGGTCCCCGAGCCCGCCGATCCCGCCGGGCCCGGTGGTGAGGCTGGGGCTGCCGCCGGGGCCCTTCAGGCCGTCCGGGCCGAGTCCGTTCGGACCGAGTCCGTTCGGGCCACCGCCGGTGAGGCTCTTGAGGTTGTCGTTCATCCCCTTGCTCATGTCACTCAGCGACTTGTTCACGTTGTTGTTCATGTCGCTGAGGTTCTTGTTGATGTCCGAGAGGGGGTCCGTCTTCGAGGGGTCGTCCGTCGGCGGCGGGTTGTAGGGCGTGTGCATCGACGGTGCCTTGACGCCCCCGGACAGGGCCTTGATCGCGGGGACGTACGCGCCGTCGAGGGTGGCGGCGGCCTCCTTGGCGGCCTTGTCCAGGAAGTCGGCGACGTTCTTGAGCCAGACCTCCTTGGCCCGCTGCTCGGCCTTCTTCCAGAAGTCGTCGCCGCTCGGATCGCCCCAGGCCGTCGTGACCTGGAAGGTCGGCGCGGTGTACTGCGCCGGGGCGTCGGGAGAGGTCGTGGCCATGATGCCGGGCGTGACGGTGACGTTCGCCGTCGACATCCCCTCCATCAGCGCGTCGAAGAGCGGGTTGACCGGCCAGGCGTCGCGGCTGTTGCGGTAGTTGTCCTGGCCGTACCACATGCCGAGGACCGCTTTGCCGATCGCCTCGCGGGCCGTCTGGAGGTAGCTGTACACGTGCTGGTCGTGCAGTTCCTTGGCGAGGTCCTGCAGTTCCCCGCCGAACATGGTCAGCATGGTCTTGAACGCCCCGGCCGCGCTGCCCTGCCAGTCGGCGCCCGGCGCCGCGATGTCGCCCGCCCAGCCGTTGACCGTCGGTGCCCACGTCTGCAGGAGCTGCTCGGCGCCCTGGAGCGTCGAGACGGCGGTGTCGAAGCTCCAGACGCTCATGGTGTCGTTCTCGGCCGGCGAGTGGGCGAGCGGCATCAGGACGTTGTAGCCCTGGCGGACCCACTTCCCGAGGTCGGTCGAATCCCCTTGGAACAACGGCCAGTTGAGGGTGCAGCCGATGACGTAGCTGTACTGCCCGCCCGCGCCGTCGCTGTAGTTGTACGACCACCAGCAGTCGTAGCCCTCGTTGCCGCCGGTCTGCTTGAAGTAGTCCAGGGTCTCGCACTTGTGGCTGGCGATCCACTGGACCTTGTCGTCGCCGGTGACGGCACTGCGCTGGGTGAAGGTGGTCTGGGCGGAGCTCGCGAAGACCGTCAGCATGTCTTCCCAGGTCTTGTCGGCCATGCGGGGTCACAGCTCCAGGGTCGTCGGGGCGCGGGGCGGGCCGGCGGGAGGGGTTCCGGTCCGCCCCGCGGGTCGGGGGTTACGGCGCTGGCGCCGTCCGGGAGGGGTCCGGTGCGGGAGGGGCCGGGTCAGACCTTGAGGCCGCCGCCACCGAGGATGTCCTGCACCAGGTACATCATCTGAGCGGCGGACAGGGCGTCGTCGGCGCCGTTCTTCAGGTCCCGCTCGGCCCTCGACAGGTCGTCGATCATCTTCTGGACCTGGTCCTCCAGCGACTTGAACTGGTTCTCCAGGGACTGGCAGTACTTGGTGAAGTTCGACTCGATCTGCTTGACACTCGGCAGCACCGTCCCGCCGCCGGCGAGGAGGCTCGCGTAGTCGCCGGAGAACTGCCCGCCGCCGATCCCCAGGACGAACTGCTGGAGCGCCACCCGCGTGGGGTGGGTCCGCAGGTCCTGCAGCATCGTGGCCAGCTTGGTCTGCGCGAAGTCGAGCAGGTAGGAGTCGGTGACCTTGAAGGTGTTGCCGTCGTCCTCCCCGCCCGGCTTCTTCTTCGGGTCGTCGGCCGGCTTGTCGTCGGACACCGCGGCTCACCCGGTCCTAGTAGCCGAAGTTGGAGCCGGCGCGCTTGTCCGAGTCCCGGATCAGGCCGTGGACCTCGTCCAGGGCCGCGGCGGCCTTCGCGACGTCGTCCGTCATGGCCGCGTCCGCGGCCGACAGGACGTCGGAGTAGGCCTTGCCGCCGTCGGCGTAGTCGCCGTGCAGCTCGTGGCCGAGGCCCTGGGTGAGGAAGGTGCGGGTCTGCTCCATCATCTCGTGCATCATCTGGCTCTGCTGGCGCAGCATCGCGGCAGCCTCGTCGATCTGCTGGTGGTGGAGTTCGATCCGGTCGTCTGCCATCGTTCGTTCCCTTCGGTCAGCGGTGGTGGCGGCCGTCGTCCGGCCGGTGGGTGCGCCGGCGGTGTCCTCCGCCGGCCGGGGTCAGCTCAGGCCCTTGACGATGTCCTCGCCGGCGCCGAGGCCGGAGACGATGTGGACGGCCTCCTGGCCCGAGCCCTGGATCAGGCCGGAACCGCTGGTGAGCAGCTCGTGGAAGGCCTTGTACTGCTCGCGCACCTTGTCGTACTTGGCCTGCCAGTCCTGCATCTTCTCGACGAAGACGGTGCTCGCGGCGGCCTGGAAGTGTGCGTTGACCTCCTCGACGATCGCGGTGATCTGGCGCTGGGTCTCCTGCATGTGCTGGTCCTGCGCCTCGACGGTGGTCAGCACCTGCTGGACTACTGCCGGATCGTTGAGCATGTTGTTGCCGGCCATGCGTCGTCCCTTCTCGGGTGGGGCGCCGGTCGGTCGCCGGCGGCTCGGGGTTGGGGCGGTCGTGCGCGGCCCGGCATGATGAACGGGCGCGCAGGGTCTTCCGGTTCAGCTCCCGCAGGGGTTCGCGGGGGCCTGTGCTGCGGGAACGCCGCCCGCGGCGAGGGCGGCCGGGTCCAGGCCGGGCCCGGTGGGCAGCAGGCCGAGCAGGCGGGTCGGGACGGCCGCCGGGACGGCCTTGACGTAGCCGAGCTGCTTGGCCGCGGCGGGCGAGGGCAGCGGGTACTTCACGCCCGCGTCGGTGACCAGGTAGAGGGTCGCGCCGGCCCCGCCCGCGGTCACGGCCCTGGCGAGCGCGCCGCCGCCCGGGCGGACGGCGATCCGGTCGGCGCCGCCGCAGGCCGGGGCGACCCCCGGCTGGGCGGCCGGGGGCTGTCCGGCGACGGCGGCGGCGTCCGCGAGGTCGATCGTCACGGCGCCCGCACCGGCCGCGGGGTGCAGCTCGGCGCAGGGCGCCTGCCCCTCCCCGGTCTGAGCCAACTGCGGCGGACGGGCGGGCAGTTCGGCGCCCGACCAGGCGGCCGCGGTGGCGGCGGGCGCCTGGTGGGCCGCGAGGTCGGCCGGGCCGACCGGCCCGGGGGTGACGGGCGCGCCGCCGTAGGCGTCCTGCTGCGTGCGCGGGTCGCCCTGGACGAGCCGGAACAGCGTCTCCCCGAGCGGCACCAGTCCGTCCGCGGCGAGCAGGTAGTGCTCGCCGCCGGGGCCCGCGAAGAGCTGGCCGGTCCGGGTGGCGCGGCCCGCCAGCGCCGGGCCGGGCGCTCCCCGGCCGGGCAGGTCGGGCGCCTTGAGGTCGGGCCCGACCGGCAGGGCGTCGAGGAAGCCGGGCGGCACCGGGTACGGGGTCGCGGTGGCGTAGCCGAGCGCCCGCAGCCCGCCGTCGGCGGCGTCGATCCGCAACCGGTGGCCGCGCCACAGCAGTTGGGGCGCGCCGTCGGGCCCGGTCACCAGCACGGCCTGGTCGTCGCCGAGCGCCCGGCCGGCGTGGCGCAGGCCGATCGACAGCGCCAGCTGCGCCGCGCCCTTGCCGCCCTGGGCCGCCGGGAGGGCGCAGGCCGACCAGTCCGCCGGGCCGAGGTCGTGGTCGGCCGGGAGACCGTCCGGGGCGCCGACGATGCCGACGACGGCTCCGCGCGGGACGCCGTCCAGGGAGGCCGCGCTGACCTGCTCCAGCCGGAACTGGTCGCCCGCGAGCAGCCGGGCACTGGCCTGGTTGAGCACCGGGCGCAGCTGCCCGCCCGCGTACAGGTAGCGGACGCCGCTCTCCTTGACCACGACGAGGGTGCCCGGCTTCTGCCAGCTCGTCGCGCCACCGGGTTTGACGAGGCCGTACACCCCGACGCCGACACCGACGAGCAGCCCGACGGCGAGCCCGATGACGGCGCCGCGGGTGGTCCTGGCGACGGGTGTGTCGGGTGCGTCCGGCTCGCCCCGGAACATCCCGGAGGAGACCCGGCTCATCACGAACAGGTGGGCCTGCACCTGGTCGCGTCTGGACTGCATGGGAGTTCCTTAGGAGGGTCGGTGGGGCGGGCCGGTCAGCCGGCGACGGCCCGGAGCATGTGGTAGAAGCCGAGCGTCTGCAGCGCGAGCGGCAGCAGTGCGAACGCGGCGAGCGAGTGCAGCAGGTCGGCGGCGCGGCCCCAGTAGGGCAGCAGACGGCGGCCGGGGACGGTCCACGCGACGACCAGCAGGACCGCGGCGACGACCAGCAGCCCGGCGAGCAGCGCCAGCCGGCCCTGCCAGGTGCTCTGGAAGCCGAGGCGTCCGGTCAGCAGCACCAGCCCGTACAGGCCGGGCAGCACGACGCCCAGACGCTGCCAGAGGCTCCCGATCTCGCGGGCGTGCAGCAGGAGCAGGACCGACAGGTCGGCGGCGGTGGCGGCCGGTCCCCAGCCGTCGGCGCCCGTCAGGAGGGTGAGGCAGACGGTGCAGGCGAGGCCGATGCTCGCGAGGAAGCCGGTCAGGTAGCCGTCGGCGACGTCGCCGCGGGCGAGGACGTCCTCGGCCGGGAACGGCTCGATGTCCTCCTGCAGCTCCTCGGCGTTGCGGGGCAGCGCGGGCAGCCGGAGCCCGGCGAGCTTGAAGGCGAGGCCGGGCACGAATCCGCCGAACAGCACGGCGGCACAGGCCAGGACGGCGGCCGAGTGCTCCGGCGGCACGTCGTGAACGGCCATCGCACCGGCGCCGAGGGCGACCACCGACACGAACAGCGCCGAGACGAAGAGCCGGGGCGACGCGCCGACGACGCCCCGCGCCAGCACGCGCGCCCCCGCCCC